>JBDKRC010000280.1:0-3417 GCA_039683575.1 Armatimonadia bacterium
GCATCCTTACTCGAAACAGAAAAGGGGAGCGGCTCTGCCGCTCCCCTTTTTCTTTGGCTCACCTGCTGGTCTGGCAGTCTGCGAAGCAGGAGTCCCGCGCGTGCTCAGACAACATTCAGGTATCAACAGGAGATGAGACAGAGGCGGATGGCTGACCTTAAGACCACCCCAACCGAAGCCGACAATCGCGGGGCCTTCATGATCCTGTGCGGGGTCGGGCTGTTCGCGATCCTCAGCACCACGATGTCCAAGAGCCCGGTACTGCCGCTCTTTGCCAAGGATTACCTGCACGTTGGCGATTCGGTCCTGGGCTTGATCGCGGCGGCTTCCACGGTGGTCGGGATCATCGTCAGCCTGCCCGCGGGGGCACTCTCAGACATCCTGGGGCGGCGGACCGTGCTGCTGTCGGCGATGTTCGTCTTTGCCTCGGCCCCCATTCTCTATCTGTTCGTCCACTCCGCCGAAGCCCTGGTCGCTGTCCGCCTGTACCACGGTCTCGCCACGGCCATTTTCGGCCCGGTGGCCATGGCCTACGTCGCTGACCTGGCCACGCAGCGCCGGGCCGAGCGAATGGGCTGGTACTCCTCTGCCACGCTCGTAGGGCGCTCCGTCGCGCCGATGCTGGGTGGCGGGTTGCTCACTTACTATGCAGTGGGCGGGGAGCATACGCTGCTCAGTTACCACGCGGTGTATATCGGCTGCGGCATCGCCGGTGTGCTGGCCCTCGTGGGCGCGTTATACCTGCCCAGGGCCCAGCGTTCGTCATCCCTCTCTCCTGAGGCAATCTGCGCAGTCCCCAGCCTGCGCTCATGCGTCCGGCAGATCGTTGATGGCCTCAAGGTTGTTGGCCGCAATCGGATCATCCTCACCACGAGCCTCACCGAGGCGGTGCAGTACCTGGCCTTCGGCGCAGTCGAGACTTTCCTGCCGCTGTATGCCAAGTCCAAGGGCGTTACTGCGTGGCAGATCGGGATCATATTCGGCGCGCAGATCATCACGCTGGCCCTGACCAAACCCCTGAGCGGCAGGGAGTCCGATCGGCTCGGTCGCAGGGCAGTCATCGCTGCGGGACTGGGGCTCAACGCGGGGGCGCTCGTGGCGTTGACGGTCTATCCGACCTTCTGGGGCTTCCTCGTCGGGGCTACGCTGTTCGGACTGGCGATGTCGGTAGTGACGGCTTCAACTTCGGCGCTGGTGGCCGACGTCTCGCGAGCACGTCACTACGGTACGTCGCTCGGAGTGCTGAGCACGATCATGGACGTGGGCCACGCCTCCGGGCCGATAGTAGCCGGACTCCTAATCCCTCTTCTGGCCTACGCCAACACCTATCGTCTCTTCGCCGTGCTCATGCTGGCGGCCATCCCGGGCTTCCTGGCAATGACAACCAGCCTGCACCAACAGATGCAGGCCGAGGAAAGCGACGCGCTGAGCTAACCGAAGCCGCCGTACGAGCGGCAGCGCAAGCAGTCGTACGAGCGGCAGCACAAGCAGTCGTACGAGCGGCAGCACAAGCGGTCGTACGAGCGGCATCCCTGCCGCGAGATAGCGCCAACAAAGCCCGGCTTCCAGCCGGGCGGCAAGACATCAACCAACCAGCTCCATTGACCCGTGCGAGATACGTCGCGGGCCCCTACTCCTCCCCGCCCGCCCGCACCTCCAGCTTACCCTCCAGCCCTCGCACCCGGAACAGCAGCCGGTATTCCCGCTCCTTGTGAGCCACCCTCCCGCTCTGCCACTCCCCACCGCCACGGCACTCGACCGTTTCACTCGACCACGTGCCCGTTGGCAGGTCCTGCACGCCGTCGAAGCCCTTGGCCGTAACCGTCAACTCCTTGACCCGCCCCTGTAACCTGTAGCCAAAGAGCGCCCTCGGTCCTTGCCCCCGCAGCACTTGCTTGCTCATCACCCAGCAGTAGGAATCGGCGCTATCGCTTTGCACTTCCAGCCCTGCCGCCTTTTCCCGCGCCTCCATCTTCACCGGCGCATGCGCATGCCACCAGTTCGGCAGCCGCTGGATCAGTGAGCGCGGAAGTTCGATCTGGCTCATTTCCGGCGCCCTGTATGCCCCTGCCTGCACACCCACCGCCCGCAGCAGTGCGCGTCCCAGCGCGTGCCAGCCCTGCGGTCCCACCAGCTTACCGTTCCAGCTCCGGTGGTACGTCGTCTCCAGCGTCATCGAGAGCGCCTCGAACTGGCTGTGGAAGTACCGCGTGGCCGTCTGCAGCATGTTCTCACTCGACCAGTTAAGTGACTGCCGGGACAGATCCTGTACCCGGCACGGGCAGGAAGCCGGTGCCAGCGCCTCGACTTGCCGCCCAAACTCCCACTCGCGGTTCCAGTAGTCCCCCGTCGTCATCGACTCCGCAACCTGGACCAGGAACGTGCGATCCCCTGCCGTCGGGGCGTGTAGGTCGAGGAACATATCCACCTGCCCCACCCACTGCGCGGCCTGCATCAGCGCCGCCACCTCCGGGCGGCAGGGCGTTGTGCAGTAGTCGCGGTTGAAGTCCCGCGGTTGCCGGTCCTTGCCATACATACCGCCTGCCACACCATCGACATCCATGGCCGGAGCCACATGCAAGGTCACGTGATCCAGGAGCTTGGGCCGCTGCAAGGCCTCCTGCAGAAAGCCCTCCAGCACATAGGACCCCGTCATCTCCCCGGCATGGTGCCGCGCGGTTACCCACACGTGAAACGGGCCGTGCCCACATTCCACGAGCCGGAACGGCAGGCCGCGTTCGGATTCGCCAATCTTCCGGACGTGTATCTCCGGATGCTGCCTGGCCTGCCGGATCATCCGGTTGATCTGCTCCAGACCATACGGGTAGCAGTACGCAACCGGCGTTAGCCCCGCCTGAACCGGCACCGTGAAGCGCAGACGATGCTCCTCCGGCTCATAGTGGCAGCTTCTGGTGGGCACCCGCCGCCAGCGGTCGCCGTCATGGTAAACCGGCACCGCGGCCCCCAGACCTCCGCCGCCAAGAACCTCATTCGTCCTCTCCCAGACACACCCAACACGCCCCGGCCCATCGCTCTGCAGCGCAAATTGCCACCACATGGAGAAAGGCGAATCGCCGCAAGGGGCCGCAAAATGAACCCGCCCCTCATCCACGACCAGGTCACTGACCGAACTGTCTTTGAAGCCCTCATGGATACGCATGGCGTGTGTTTCGCCATTTCGAACGCCGCTCCTGCGCAGGAAGTCTGCTACGTCTCATCGAATAAGCCCCCGCGAGGCAGGCGTTCTCATACCCTATCTTCGCAGGAAGGGCGTCCCGCCCGTCTCCGCTGTAGGGGCGGACCGTGGTCCTACCCATTACACACATTTTGGTTTTTGGCAGGAGGTTCTGGACACCTGCTCAAGAATAGACGATGCTTGAGGTGATTCAAGCATGTCTGATTGGGTATCTCACGAGT
>JBDKRC010000281.1:0-17498 GCA_039683575.1 Armatimonadia bacterium
ACTGCACCGTTGCCAACTCGTGAGATACCCAATCAGACATGCTTGAATCACCTCAAGCATCGTCTATTCTTGAGCAGGTGTCCAGAACCTCCTGCCAAAAACCAAAATGTGTGTAATGGGTAGGACCGTACCCCGCCGGCCGTTATCCACGACTAACCACGCGTAGGGGCGGACCGTGGTCCGCCAGGCCCTACCCGAGCGGCGGGGTACGAGCCCCCGCCCTACAGCCAGAGAAGGGCGAACTAGTACGCAAACTCCTCCGCGACCTCGCGCGCCATCTGTGCCCACTCGTGCAGCCGCCGCGGCTCGCTGTGGATCGTGCTGATGTCCTTGAGGATGATCTCCACCGCGCACCCGCGCAGCTTCTCCATGTCCTCCGCCAGCTCCCGCCGAGCCAACTCCCGGTCCCACGGGTCAATCGCGAAGATCGCCGGATTGGGCTTCAGCGACGCCACGTAGTCCTTCCCCAGCCGCTCCGCCGACAGCGCCTTGTCAGCCTTCGGGCTGACCGATACCTTCCGCAGGTTCGGGATGCGGCGCAGCAACTCGATCTTGTTGTGCAACGGCTCGCAGCACCCGTAGTACGTCACCCCCCACTTCTCCAGCCACCGCATCTCGTGGCGCAGCGCGAACTCCCAGTGCATGTCCGGCGAAATCTCCGAGAATATCTGCGGCGTCGCGCAGCCCCAGAGGTCCACGGGACGAACGTGTGCCGGGTCGCAGTCAGGCTGCGGCAAGGCCGACGTGTGGTGCAGCCCCCCTGACCCGACGCCATCCCCTGCCGTCGGCAAGGACAGCAGGTTGAGCTCTTCCCACTGCCGCAGACGCCCCAGATAGCCGTCCAACAAGCGTTCCATGCAGGCGTTGACCAGTTCGGGGTTGAGGACCATGTCGAGCATCGCGCGCTCGACGCCATACCACGTGATGAGCAGGTCCCACGGGGCGAACCACAGGTGGCTGATGCCATGCTGACGGACCGGCATGATGTCGCCGAACAGCTCGTTCATGTGCTCCAGGCCGCGCGCCGAAGCCGCCTCATCGTGCGTGATCTGGGGCAGCTTGATCTTCTGGACATCATCGAGGGTCTGGAACTGCTCGTGGAAGTGCCGGCTGGCAAGCCCGCTGGAGGTGTTGACGTCAGAGATCTCACCAATGCCAAAGCCAGTGTCGCCGATGGCCTTGCCGCAGTTGATGACCGGCTCGAAGACGAAGTCGTCCCTCATGTACCGCCACTGGTACAAGGCCTGCCGGAAGCCATTCTCAAGCCCGCGCGCGCCCTGATCCTCGCATTGAAGCTGCAGCTCCTCTTCCCCGCCGAACTCATGCCAGGGAATCTGGAAAATGCGCACGAGCGGCCGCACCGGCCGCAGGTCGTTGAGCCCGCGCCACATGGCCTGCGTCTCCTGCTGGACGGGCAGGTTGGCGATCTCGGCGATCCGCGAGGCAAGCTCGCGCAGGACGGTTCGGTCGCTGGAAGACATGGCCATGGAGAAGCTCCTGTGGGAGGGGGCACTGACCCCGACGCTGCGCCATGTGTTCCGTGTCAAAGGTTGCCATACCTGCTTCGGCGAACCTGACCAATAGCCTCGGGAGGTGTCAGAAATGAACCGCTTGGTGCTCCTCGTCTCCTGCATCCTCATTTGTGCGATGACGTTCGCTGCCGAACCCGGTCTCGTCGGCCACTGGCGCTTCGATGCGCCCGGGCCGCAGGTGCCCGACCTCTCTGGCAAGGGCCACCCGG
Organism: Armatimonadia bacterium; assembly: GCA_039683575.1. Taxonomy (GTDB): domain Bacteria; phylum Armatimonadota; class Zipacnadia; order Zipacnadales; family UBA11051; genus JAJFUB01. The sequence continues at coordinate 1,742 of JBDKRC010000281.1, forward strand.
CGACACTGGCTGGCGGTGAGGTCATGACCGATGGCGACCGCCGCTTCCTGCACATGGACGGCCAGACGCGCCTCGAGGTGCCGTCTGCCCCCGAGTTCAACGTGCGCCCCGGCTTCTCCATTGAAACCCGCCTGCGACCCACAGACCTCCGGGACGGGCGCCTACTGGTCTTCAAGGACAACGAATACCTGCTACGTATTGACTGGCCGGTTGAGGGCAGCCGCCTGTCCTGGTTCGTACACGAGGCCGACGGCTGGGAGCCGAGGGCAAGCGCCCCTGCGCCCGTTGAGGGCCAATGGCTGCATGTTGTGGCCATCTGGGACGGGCTGCGCCTGACGCTGTGGGTGAACGGGCTGCCCTACACTCAGACCAAGCAGGAAGCCCCACCACAGGCGACCGCGAACCCGCTGGTCATCGCGTCAAAGACCAACTATGGTGCCGGGCTGATCGGCGATCTCGAGTATGTGAAGATATACAATCGCGCGCTCACGACCACCGAAGTCATCAAGGCCGCCTACGGAACGGGTGGCGGGCCACTCTCCCCGCTGACGGCGCAGGCCGGCTTCGACTTCACCAAGGGCCTCGGTGGCTGGCTGGCACGCGACGGGCAGGCGCAGGTAACTCCGGCTGGTGTGTCGCTGAAAACCTCCGCCCCCTCCACGAGCCTGCTCCATGACAACCTGAACGCTGACATCTCCCGCCTCGACTACCTGACCCTGCGCATGACGGCGGATCAGGGCAGCACCGCGACGCTCGTATTCGTTACCAGCGCCGGGGCTGGCCGGGTGCCGCTCCCGATCCAGGCCGATTGCAAGCCCCACACCTACCTGCTCGAGCCCTGGCAGACCCCGGGCTGGGGCGGCAAGCTCATGATGCTGGGGTTGCTCCCTTCGGACGCCCTGGGGGCCACGGCGACGATACAGTACCTGAAGGTAACGGCGGAGCCTGAGGGCGAGGGGGAACTGCTGCTGGAGGGCCTCAGTTCCGACACCACGCTGCCCCGGGTGGGCCGTCCCGAGAGGCTCACGTTGCGCCTGCGCAACACCGGCGGCCCCGCGAAAGCCGTTAAGGTCACGCTGCAGACACCCAAAGGCGTCGCTTTGCAGGGCCCAGCGATGCAAGTGCTTCCGGCGTTGGCGTACGGGCAGCAGCAGGAGCTGACCTGGACCGTGCAAGCGCGGCAGGCCGTAATGGGCGACTTCCGGGCCACGGCGTCGGGCCAGGGCACCAACACCGCCGCGCTCACGACCCGCATCGGCTTCCTGCCAGCTCTGAAGCTGCCTAAGGCCGCCTACGTCCCGGAGCCCAAGCCCGTGGACACCGGCCCCTACGAGATCTGGACCCACTACTGCCCCCTCTGGAAGACAGGCACCCACTACGGCTGGGGCAAAATCGAGCCCTACCCCGAACGCAAGCCGGTGCTGGGCTGGTATAACGAGGGCACACCCGAAGTCGCCGACTGGCACATCAAGTACTGGCTCGAGCATGGCATCAGCGGGGTCGTCTACTGCTGGTACCGCAGCAGCATCAACGGCCCTGTGACCCAGTCCATCGGCCATGCGCTGCATGACGGGCTGCTGAAGGCCAAGTACCTGCCGAAGATCAAGTTCGGGATCATGTGGGAGAACGGCTGCGCGCAGGGGGTAGGCTCTGAGGACGACTTGCTCAACAACGTGCTGCCCTACTGGCTGGACAACTACTTCACCAACCCCTCGTACGTCAAGATTGACGGCAAGCCGGTCCTGTACGTGTGGGTCCCCGGTAATGTCACCAAGAATCTGGGCGGCAGCGACAAGGTGAAGATCGCCTTCGACAAGATGCGGGCCAAGTGCCGCGAGCGAGGGCTGCCGGGCCTGTACATTGTCGCCTGCGCGGGCGGGGCGAACAAAGAGGCGCTGCAGCGCATTGCGGCGGAGGGCTGGGATGCGACCTCGGCCTATGGCAACGGCTGGATACCGCCCAAGGACAGCCGCCGCAGCGGCAACCTGCTCTCTGCGCCCGCCGAGGGCTTCATACCGCAGCAGGAAGCAATCTGGAAGGCCAAGCAGGAGATCGGAGCCTTGCCCGACATCACCGCCGCGATGATGGGCTGGGATGCCCGTCCGTGGGGCTCGTCGCAGTTCTACTGGTCCGACAATACCCCCGAGAAGTTCCGCGAGCTATGCCAGCGCGCCAAGGCAGTCATGGACTCACGCCCCGGCAACGGCCCCGACCGCAAGAACGTCATCTTCTGCTGCTGGAATGAGTTCGGCGAGGGCCACTACATCGAGCCCACGCGCGGCTATGGGTTCAGCTACATAGACACCATCCGCGACGTCTTCAGCAAGGTCCCGCGTGATCACGTGGATGTGGCGCCGGAGGACGTAGGCCTGGGACCCTATGACTCATGGTATCAGCAGGCCAAGCAGACCGCCCTGAAGGCCACTCCCCTGCAGACGGCATGGACGGGGGCCGATGTGGGTGCCTGGGGCGCGACGATGGGCATCAAGGACCTTCAGGTCAAGGACGGGGTGCTGCGCCTGGTCGCGGCCACGCGCGATCCCGCGCTCTCCTCACCCGCGCTGCGCGTGCGGGGCAACCGCTTCAGCCGCGTCGTGGTGGAGATGCGCGTGAGCGAGGCCAGCGGGGCGCAACTCTTCTGGACCAACACCGCCGAGCCCCGCGCGAACGAGCGCGCCAGCATCAGGCTGCAGACCGTGGCGGACGGCCAGTTCCACAAGCTGGTCTACGAGGTCGGCAAGAACGAGACGTGGGGCGGCTGCGTAACGGGCTTCAGGTTCGACCCGACGGACGTCGAGGGCGCTGTGGTCGAGATCAAGTCGATCACACTCGAGTAGAAGCGAAAAGGGGGCCGTCCCGGCGGATGCGGGACGGCCCCTTCGTGTCTGCAGCGTTCTTCCAGAGCCTAGACAGGCACCAGCTCCACGCCAGCCGCGCTCAGGCCCTCCGGCGCGTCGGGATTGATCGTTTCGGCCCTCAGCACCACCGACACCTCGCCGGGCTCGCTCAGGCGCACAGTACCGACCGTGGTCACGAACTCCGGGAAGTACTGCGCCCTGGGGCTGTCCACTGCTTCCTCGCTCGTCAAGGTCCCGCTCACTTCCTGCCCCGCCACCGTCACCTTCACAGTGTGCCCCGCCGCCGCAGCGGTATTGTGGCGGTTTGACCCCACGATTACGCGCACCGCGAACTCGCCCGGCTCGCTAAGCTTGAAGGTCCACTTCAGGCTCATTGCAGGGTCCTTCCAGCCGGTGATGATCCCCGCCCGCGACAGCGTCAGATCGCCACGGTCGGCGAGATATGCCGGCAGCGGCGCCTTCCCGCTGGCATCCTGGAAAATCGACGTATCCACGTCAAGCACGCCGTCGAACTCCACGGCGACCACCGGAACCAGTGTGCCCGGGGCAAAGGCCGGCAGGTCGAGGCTCAGCGAGACTCCATTCTGCTCGTAAGGCACCAGCGCCGATGAGCCGAGCACCGAGGCGTTCGTGACCTTGTTACGCAGGCCATACAGCTTGAAGCTCTTCGGCTGCTTGTAGAACAGCAGGTAGAGCTTGTTGTCCTTGCAGGTCACCCGTCCCCAGTCGAACTCATACGGCCACGGGTTGGGGCTACTGCCATGGATGGCCTCGCCGTTGACATCCATCCACTTGCCGATCTCAAGCAGCCGGTCCACGCTCGGCTGGGGGATGAGCCCTTCACCAGTCGGGCCGACGTTCAGGAGGTAGTTGACGCCCTTGCTGGTCAGGTCTACGAGCAGGTACAGCAGGTCCTTAACCGACTTCCAGTTGTGGTCGTCGCTCTTGAAGCCCCAGGTGTCGTTCATCGTCGCCGGGGTCTCCCAGTCGCCCTGCACCGGCCCGGAGGGGATCTGGTTGTCGCCGAGGCTGCCATAGTCGCCCAGGTCATGCCCAACGCGGCCCGAGACCAGACATTCAGGCTGCAGCGAGTGTACGAAGTCCTTCAGCCCCTGGCTCTGTTCCGTCGTGATGGCCACCGGCGTATCGAACCAGATCAAGCCGATGGGGCCATAGTTGGTCAGAAGCTCGCGCAGTTGCGGCTTGACCTTGTCCTCGAGGTACTGCGCAAACCTCGCCGGGTCCGGCTTGTCCTGGCTCCAGTTGCCCGTGACAGCCTCTTCCCAGTGGCCTGACGCCCCAGGCGCCGCCCAGTCCTGGTCCTGCGAGTAGTAGAAGCACATCCGCAAGCCGTGCCGCGCGCACGCCTCGGCGAGGTCCTTCATCACGTCGTGCTTGTACGGCGTGGCATCCGCGATGTTGTAGGGGTTTGATGACTTGAACATCGCAAACCCGTCGTGGTGCTTGGCCGTGATGACGAGGTACTTCATCCCCGCCTTCGCAGCGACGCTCACCCACTCTTCAGCGTTGAACTTGACCGGGTTGAACTCTTTGGCCTGCGCGGCGTACTCCTCCAGTGGAATCTTCGCGTTGCGCATGACCCACTCGCCGATGCTCGGGATGGCCTTGCCCTTCCAGAAGCCCGCAGGTACGGCATAGAGGCCCCAGTGAATGAAAAGGCCAAAGCGCGCCTCGCGCCACCAGGCCAGCGGATCGGATGTCTTGCTCATCAGCTTGCGGTCCTTTCGTGTCTGGTATGAGGGCGCCTATTCGCCCGGAGACCGCCCCTGTCCTGCCCGTACCGCAGGAGAAACCCTTTCCGGACGGGAAACTACTAACGCCAAATGCGCCACAACAGGAGCACTGCCTTGCGCTTCCGCCTGCTAATCCCCCTGAGCCTGCTTCTCACTATTGCAGCCCTCGCCGCGCCCAAACCCGACCCCAGGCTCTGCGAGGAGGTTGACGGCGCCTACGATCTCAGCTTCACGTTGCCAGCAACCGGGCCCGCACAGTCGGTCGTACTCGACTGGCGGAACGGCCAGGGCCTGGTCATCACCTTCGACAAGCAGAAGACCACGGTGCAGTCCGTGGCCCCCCGCGCCACGACCACCCTCGCCAGCGCAGGCCCCTGCCGGGGCAAAGCCATCCGCATCCGGCGACGGTATCCAGACCTCGTCATCCTCTCGGACAGTACCGAACTGCTCCATACCTACAGCAACCGCCAACTCGCCGGAGTGGCCGGCCCGGCCGCCGAAGCCAGGCTAGCCGAGGTACAGGTGCAGCCGGTTGAGCCGGTTGACTTCGCCGATGACTTCTTCGACCCCAATGGTGGTGCGGGGCAGTGGCAGCCCCTCAGCGGGAAGTGGCGCATCGCCGAATACCGCGATCCGCTGGTCTCCATCCAGGACGGACCTGTCGGAGCTTCGTGGTATCAGTGCGACGTTGACGGCAAGGCCATTTCGCTCACCGGCGAAGACTTCTGGGAGAGTTACCGCCCGAGCGTCAAGGTTCAGGCCTTGCCCGAAATGGCGGTCGGCCTGGTCTTCAACTACCGCGGCCCCACGCAGCATCAGGTACTCGCCCTTAAGCCCGTCAGCGATACCGAGGCGGAGGTGGCAGCCGGTGACAGCATCACCTGGGGCAGCCGCACCAACGCCCGCATTGCCTGCCGCGCCGGGAACTGGTATCACCTCGCCGTGGAGCCATACCTCGACCCCACGAAGGGCCTCCTCCTGCGCGGCGTGGTCAACGGTATGCCCGTCGTGACCTTGCCGCCACAGGAGCTTCCGGCAGGCAAAGTGGGGCTATTCGCCGCCGGTAAGGGCCAAGCCCGCTTTGATGATTTCCTCATCACCCCGGTGCAGGACGTCTATGACCGGAGCAGTGGGGCAACCATTCCCCACTGCTGGCGCGCCAGCGGCGGCAAGTGGGCCTATGCCGGCCAGAAGGGCCTCACCGCCACCGGCAACGGCACCCTCACCCGCGAGATGTCCTACTCCCCCGATCTCGTCTCCTCCACCGTCCAGATCGGCAGCGGCCTCGGCGGCGTCGTCCTGAACTGGACCGGCCAGTCCGGCTACCGCCTTGCGGTCAACAAGCAGGGCGCCTACAGCCTCACCCGCGTCACCAACGGCACGGCCACCACTCTCCTCTCGGGCCAGTGCACCGGCGCCGTCCCGCTGCGCCTGTCTCATCACGACGGACGCCTTGAGGCTCAGGTCGGCGACAAACACGAGGTCATCTACGACTTCGCCCACACCGGCGGCCAGTGCGGGGTGTTTGTGACCGGCGACGCAACCTTTCGCAGCTTCACAGCCGGGCCGGTGCCTGACCTGCTGACGCGCCTGTCGTATGTCACCGGCACGCCCATGCCGATGCCCGGTGAAAACGATGACACCAAGCGCTTCGTACTCGGCTATGTGTGGCAGCCTTCGGGCGGGAACTGGACGGGAATAGGCTACGACGATCAAAAGCGGCTGACCGCGACCACCTATGGCCAGCAGCCAACGTCGCTCTGGTATCACCAGGCGTGCCCAGGAGACGCCGCCATCGCCATAGATGGCCCGCAGGCCAACTCGGGCGCCGCAGCCGGTCTCGCGCTCTCCTGCGACCGCCGTGACATCATGACCGGCTATCGGGCCGAACTGACCGGCCTCACCCTCAAGCTCTACCGTCTGAACAAGCTCGTCGGCGAGCGCACCCTACCCGCCGCCGCCCACGAATTGCGCTTGTGGCGGGATGGCAAGTACATTGCCACCGCAGTAGGTGACCATGGCCTCTCCTACGCCGATGACAGCCCCCTTACGGGCAGTCTCTGCGCTGCTTACGCCTCCGGGGCTGGTTTCAGCGTTCAGCAGGTGACGCTGAGCCACCGCAATGCGAGCTACTATGCTTTCAAGGCCGAGGAGACCGACTGGCAGCCCGTTTCCGGCGAGTGGATGACCCACTCCGGCATGGCGTGCATTCCGTGGGACTACTGGTATACCGCCAGAGGTGCCAATGGCGCCCTCGCCTTCAACACCCGCCCCCAACCCGCCGACCTGCACCTCGACACGTGGATCAGTGAGTACAGCGAAGGCTACGCCAACAAAGAGCACAAGCACTTCCCATACCACGACCTCAGCCTGATTACCTCCGCCGCCGGCACCGGCCCTGACAGTGGCTACCGCTTCGTCATAGCCGCCGACGGCGGCGAGGTGACGCGTCTCCTCCGCAAAGGCCAGGTCGTCGCGGAAACCCGCGACCGGCGCTTCCGGATCGTCATGGGTGGGCACTGCAACACTCCGCGCGAGTTCCACGTAGTGATCCACCAGGAGCGCGGGCGGCTCACCCTGGAGCTCAATGGTGCAATGGCGCTTGATTACACCGACCCGGCTCCCCTGCCGGGCGGCCTCGTCGGCCTCGGCGCTGCCTGCCATGCCGCGAACTTCCGCGACCTCTGCATTATCCGTCTTCGCGGCGACCAATAGCTCGGAACTGACGCCGCCTGACTGAACCATACTGGCCTACACAGATGCCAAACGAGGCAGAGCCGGCGCTCTGCCTCGTTTGGCATCTGTGTGCGCAACCCGTCTATCCCTCTTCCATCAGGTTCGTCTCCCCCACTTCGCCTGACTTCGGATCAACAATCAGTGTCTTGATCTCAAACGCCTTCAGGCTCACCCGCTGCTTCACCCCAAGGCCCGGCAGCGACAGCGTCGTCGTCCGCTTCTGCCCCGTCGGCTCAAACAGCCTCACCACTATCCCCTCACCCACCTCCGCCTGCTTCATCGCTGTCATCTGCACCACCGGGTCACCCAGCGTCACAAACGCCCCCGACTTCTCCCCCTCGCCTGAGGGGAAGAACGCAAGCGCCATCGGCTTCTCATTGTGCGCCAGCGCCTCCCGGTCCACAGCTTCCAGACGCTCCTGCACAGGTCCCGCCTTGAGCCAAAACCGGAAGATGCGCTCCCCTTGGTCGATCCGCGCCGTAAAGCGGTCCTGCGGCACGATCTCACGGTCGCCGATCGGATGGCCGGAATATGCCGGAGAGCGCAGCAGCGTCAGCCGCAACATCCCCTCATGGCAGCTTGAGCCATAGGTCCCATCATTGATGCAGGTCAGCGCCTGCCCACCTCCCACGACCGCCACCCACTTCTGCGCTACCGCCTCCTCACCATTGTCCGGCAGGTCCATCACACCATACGCTACCTGCCCCACGAACCGCTCCTGCTGCCCCGCCACCGGCACCTGCAGCTTCACCAGTTGGTCCTTCTCAGCCCACTGCACCCGTGTCTCCACCTCGATCTCGGTGCCGTTCTTCGGTATCTCGTAGTGTTGGCACAGGAACGAGTTGCGGTAGCCAAACAGCGCCTCCACAACCACCCGCACCTCGCCATCCTCAATCACCCGCACCGCCTCCAGCGTCTTCGCCTTCACCCCGGCAAACCGCGCCGCAGCGGTCGGCGAGAGCAGCTTGAACCTCCCCGCGAGCTTCTGGAAGCCATGCACGGCCATGCCCCACGGGTCCTCATTGTCCTGCATTGCCAGCGGCTCGCACGCCCCCGGCGCGATGGCATCCTTGCCGTTGACCCGGTAGCGATCCAGAAGCCCTGTTGTCAGGTTGACATGCGCCTCCAGCGCCTCGGTCTTCACCACCAGTCTCTCCCCGCGCCGGTAGTTCCCCGGCGCCGGCTTGGCGGGCAGGACCTCCAGCCGGCAGTCGAACCGGTTCATCTGCGAGGGCTTCAGGTCCGCGCTGAACACCACGCGCTTGCGCCAGTCCAGGTTGAGGTTGCTCAATTCCTTCTCGGGCTGCGAGGGCACGGGCTTGTTGCCCTGGTACACCCGCGGCAGTGTGAAGGCCTCGGCCCAGTTCTGGTCGGCCAGCATGAACTCGCACTCCACAGTCGCCCGCACGGCGAACGGGTGCGGGTTGTAGACCAGCACCGGTATCTCGCCCTCCTTCGCCTTCGGCTGCCCCGCCGCCAGCGCAAAGAACGCCCGCGCCTTCGCCCGCGACATGATCTCCAGCCCATGGTCCAGCACCCGCAGCGACATCTCCTCCACAAGCTGCTGCGACGATCCGGGCAGGATGTCGTGGAACTCCGCCGTCAGCAGGTCTCGCAAGGCCTCCTCCAACTCCGCCTTCGGGTACTCCATCAACCCGCCCGTCGCTGCTGCCGTGGCCATCTTCTCCAGCCCGTAAAGCTCATTCTCGAGCCGCCGGTGCAGTTGCTTGATCCGCACCTGCGAGGTGTAGCACCCGACTGCCCACGGGTTCAGGTCGCCCTCACGCCGCGGCAGATCGGCCTTCGCCGCCACCAACTCCGCGAAATACGCTTCCGGCGTCGAATGCGTCACCTGCAACTCCGGCCGCTCGACCATCAGCGCCGCCAGGTCCCGCAGGTCCTGCCGCGAGGGCCCCCCACCATGGTTGCCAACGCCCCACATCACGCACCCCGGTGCGTCTTCAGGCTGCTGGTCAACAAGCGCCTCAACCTTCTTGCGCGCCCCGCCCAGTGGCGAGTTGTATCCCGGAATTCGCGTCGCCGCCACACTCGACCCGTCACAGCCTACCCACCGGAAACGGTTGTCCGGCAGCGGCCGGTCCTGCTGCCCCGGCCGGCAGAAGAGATACGAGTCATAGCCGCTGCGCACCAGGATTTGCGGCAGCCCCGGACCATGCCCAAACGGGTCCAGATTGATAGCCGTAGTAGGCCGTACGCCAAACTTCTCGGCAAAGTACCTCCGCCCCACCAGCGACTGCCGCACAAACGACTCCCCCGACGGCATGTTGCAGTCCGGCTGCAGGTACCACCCGCCCATGATATGCCACTTGCCCTGCTTCACCAGCCGCTGAATGCGCTTGAACAACGCAGGCTCGTATTCTTCCACCCAACGATACAGAATTGCCTCATTGTGGTTGAAGATGAACCCGTCGAACTCTTCGCACAGGTCCGCCGCCGTGCGGAAGGTGGAAATCGCCTCCGCCGCCCCCTCCTCCCATTCCCACAACCAGACAGGATCGAGATGCGCGTTGCAGATGAGGTGCAGCCGGTGTTCGGACATCGTCAGGTACCTCTTCAGTGTTGAAGCGACGAGCATTCGTTCGCGCCAGCCTGTGAGGCTACCTGCCTTGAGTTGCAGGTGCCCCCGCGACACTTTGCGAAACCTTCCCCACTATCAATTGTTGAGGTCAACATGCAAAGAACGCTCTGCCTGCTTGCGCTGCTGCTGCTCACGGTTTCCGCCAATGCCGCTGAACTGCTCTCCGCAGGCAAGCCCTGCACCTTCTCTCCCGCCCCCAACTACAGCCTCACAGCCAAGGGAGACACGGATGGCGCCGACCTCACCGACGGCCGCCTCACCGAACGCCCCGACCAGCACCTGTGGTTTGAGAGCCACGCCGTCGGCTGGTCATACAAGCCCGTCGCCAACGTCCGACTCGATCTTGGGCAGGTCCAGCCCATCGGCGAGGTCGTCATCCGCCTCCAGGGTGGCTCGCCGCAGCCGGGCATAGACTTCCCCGGCTTCGTAAAGCTTCTCGTCAGCGATGACGACGTGAGCTACTACCAGGTCGCCGAGTACTCCAAGTGGCAGCGCGGCGACGACGTGAAGTACAGCCTCCCCGCCACCGAGGGCAAGGCCTGGGTGCACCCCTTGCGCTTTGCCGATCTCAAGACCCGCGGCCGCTACGTCGCCTTCGTCCTCGGCTGCAGCGGCCTGACCTGCGCCGATGAGCTATACGTCTACCGCGGCGACCACGATCCCGCAACGGTCAAGATGAACCCATCGCAACTGCGGGACTTCTCCGTCAGCCGCCCACAAGTCGCCTTCGTCAAGCCCGCTCTCGTCCTGACCAGCAACCTCGCCACGCCCCAGCCCCTCGGTCTTCTCGACGCCAGCGGCGCCAAGCGCCAGGTCACGCTCAACCTCGAAGCCCCCGCCGGAGTCGAGATTATGGCCGGCGCAGTCGGCGAGGCCAAAGTCGAGACCGCAGCCGTCGAAAAGCTCCCCGGCGGCGGTACCCGCTACGCCCTGACCACCCCTGTCCCCGGCACGACCGTCATGCCCTGGGGCAAGCTCACCATGCAGGCGAAGCTCGCCCCCGGAACCAACACCAGCCTCCGCTACTGGCTGGACTGGGGCGAGGGCAAATCCAATCCTGTCACCATCGCCGCCACGGTCGCCGAACTCACCCCGGCCCCGCGCTGCAAGCGCATGATGATGGCGCTCGGCTGGTGGGACCTGGGCTCGACCAAGGCCTGGCCCGACGGTCTCAAGGCCGCCGAGATCATCGGCCTCAACACTCTCTCCACCTTCACCATGTGGATGAAGCCAGACGACAAGGAACTCTGGGACTTTGCCGACCAGGCCCGCCAGCAGGGCTTCAAGATGCTGGATGTCGACTCCACCTGGCACCAGATGCTCTCGCGCCACAAGGGCGATACGAGTTTCTTCTGCCAATTCGCCGACGGCACGACCGGCAAGTCCTTCTGCCCCTCCTACCGCGGCCCATTCTATGCCGAGGAACTCAAGCGCGTCGCCGACGAATGCGCCCGTCTCAAGCCCGACTATCTCTCCACCGATGTGGAGCTATGGAACTGGGAGGGCCCCAAGGACGCCCAGAAGTGCACGCGCTGCCAGGAGGACAAGCAGAAGTCAGGGATCGAGACCTGGGAAGAATGGAAGCTGCTCAAGGGCTACGACATGTGGCGGGACCTTCACAACGCCGTGCAGGCCGCTGTCAAAGATGCCGGCGGCAAGCCCATCGAAATGGGCTGCTATGACTGGCGCCCCAGTATGAACTACCAGTTCTTCTGGCCCTTCGACCGTCTCTACCAGGACAAGCTCCTGCACAACTCCCAGACTTCTACCTATACCTCGCTCCTGCCCTACCACATTGAGCACCTTGGTAACGAAGCCCGCGAAGACCGCTCACATCTCCCCCGCACCGAAGGGCTGCCATGGATAACCCCGGGCGACTCCGGCGCCTTCACCGCCGAGGCCCTGCGCTGCGCCATGCTCGAGTGCTTCCTCAACGGCTCGCGCGGCATCCACTTCTGGAGCAACCGCTACTGGGATGGCGAGTACTTCCTGGGCTACAACCAGGCCGTGCGCGCCGTCGCGTCCGTCGAAGACCTCATCATGGACGGCAATCTGTACGACGGCGCCCAAGTGGAGCGCCCGGCCCGCGTCTCCGGCATGATCCGCGGCAAAGACGTGGCGCTGCTCGTCGGCGAGTACTACGGCTCCGACCCGGTGACCGTCGACGTGACCCTCGAAGTCCCGGCCAACAGTGACGTCATTGACGCCGAGACCGGCCGGAAGCTGGGCGATCTGTCCGCTGGCAAGCAATCCCTGCCGGTGAAGCTCGACGCGCACCGTTCCCGCGTGCTCCTGATCAAGGCCAAGTAGGCCCATCCGCGTAGGCGGGTTCATCCTTGAACCCGCCCCAAGAGGCCCGCGTAGGCGGGTTCGTCTCGAACCCGCACGGGGACGCGCCCAAAATGGGGACGGAGCCCTTGCGCCGCGACTCCTTTCGCGGAACTCACGGAGCTTTCGTCGGCGCAAGGGCTCCGTCCCCATTTTGACCAACCTCTTCCGCCCACAGTCAGCGGCCCCTCTTCCCCTGCCACAGCCAAATCTGCTATGCTGCCCCCGTCATGACAGCCGCGGCCACTTCCCGCGCCCCCTCTGCACCCGCGCATGGCTTCACCTTGCGCGCCATCCTCATCGCCTTGCTGCTGGTGGTTGGCTTCACCATCGCCGGCTCGATCTCCGTCATGGCCCGCTACGAGATCCTCGGCACCGGCTACCTCCCCCGCGGCGTCATGGCGCTCCTGCTCATCGTGGTGGCCCTCAACATCCTCGCCCGCAAAATTGGCTTGCGCGCCCTCACCCAGCGCGAACTCCTCGTCATCTTCATGCTGCTTGCGATCATGGCCGCCATTCCCGGCCAGGAGTTCGCGCAGCATTTCTACCTCAACAACCTCGGCCTGGTCTACTACGCCACGCCCGAAATCGCCCCGCCAGAGATCTACCTCGACGACCTCAACCCGCTCCTGGTCCCTTCGCTGGACCGCGACGCTCCGGTGATCAAGTGGGCCTACGAGGGCTTGCCTGCTTCACAATCCATCCCCTGGCGCCCCTGGGTGGTGCCGCTACTCGTCTGGACCCCGTACTTCTTTGCTCTCTACGGCATGCTCCTCTGCTTCGCCGCCCTGCTCTCGCGCCGCTGGGAGCAACAGGAGCGCCTGCTGTATCCGCTCATCCAGGTGCCCATGGAGCTAACCGAGGGCGAACCGCACACGCCCCCGCTCCTGCGCGACTGGCTGCTCTGGGCCGCCTTCGGCGTTGCCCTCATCCCCTTCCTCACCAAGGGCCTGCACAGCTACTTCCCGATGGTCCCGGACCTGAACCTCCAGAAGGACAGCGGCCAACTCTTTGGCGGCGGCCCGCTCGTGGCCTTCAACGGCATGCCCTTGCACTACTACCCCGAGATGATGGGCATCTCGTATCTCCTCTCCAGCGAGGTCGCCTTCAGTCTTTGGTTCTTCTACCTTATGCGCCTGGCCCAGACGGCTTTCCGGATCGGCATCGGCCTCAACACCAACCACGGCCAATTCGCCGAAATGGAGACCGTCGGCGGCTACCTGGTACTCGCGCTCGCGCTACTGTGGTCAGCCCGGCGGTACCTGCAGGACATCGTCACCAGCATCCTGCAGCCGTCCCAACCCAGTCATCCCGCCGCTTCCCTAAGTCATCCTGCCCTTTCCCTCTGTCATCCTGAGGAGCGAAGCGACGAAGGATCCCCTCTCCTCTCAACCACGTGTCATCCTGAACAGCCCTCCTTCCGTCACCCTGCCCCTTCCCTCAGTCATCCTGCCCCTCCGCTCTGTCATCCTGCCTCTTCCCTCTGTCATCCTGCCTCTTCCCTCTGTCATCCTGAGGAGCGAAGCGACGAAGGATCCCCCGAGCGTGCCCGCCCCGGTGAACGTGTTGGCTTCTGGGGCCTGCTGATCTGCTTCGGCTTCATCCTCTGGTGGTCCCGTCAGATCGGCCTCGCCATCGGCTGGGCCAGCCTGCTCATCGGTCTCTTCCCCCTGGTCTCGATGGTCGCCTCGCGCGTCGTCTGCGAGGCCGGGATGTTCATCTACGCCAGTCCCTTCCGTCTCGACCACACGCTCTTCCGCCTCATCGGCGTCAAGACCATTGGCCCTGCTAATCTCACCCTGATGACGATGATGAGCTGGACGCAAATCCGCAGCACGGCGACCCAGTTCATGCCCCAGGCCTTCCAGTGCTTCAAGCTGGGAACGCTCATCGAGGCGCCCCGCAAGCGCACAGTCGCCTACCTCGGAGTAGCCGTCGCCATCGCCCTCCTTGTCTGCCACATCATGATCCCCCTCATGATCTACAAGTACGGGGTGTTCCGGCTGGGTTGGTGGCCGCAGGGCAGCGGCCTGGGGACGACCAACCTGCTGATGTCAGACCTGCGAGGAGCCGTCAAGCCCTCTGCCGAGGACTTCATCGCCCTGGCCCTCGGCGGCGGCTTCACCTGGTTCCTGGTCTTCATGCGCCAGCGCTTCCTGTGGTGGCCCTTTCATCCGCTCGGCTACATCGCCTGGCTGGGCTGGCCCACCGAGCGCTACTGGCTCTCCATCTTCTTCGGCTGGATCATCAAGATCATCGTAGTCCGCTTCGGCGGCTACAAGGCCTTCCAGCGCCTCAAGCCCGCCGCCTACGGCCTAATCCTCGGCGTCACCTTCATAGTCAGCTTCTGGATAGTCTTCCACTTCTTCGTCCCCGGCGCCGAGCTAATCCGCGAATAACCATGGTGGTCTGTGGAGGGGCCGCGCTTCAGCCGGCCCGCCGTCATCACCGACCAACTTCCGCCCCCATGGAGGGGCCGAATGACCACAGCCTCACCGTGGTCATCCGGCCCGCCGTTATCCCCGAGCAACTCCCGCCGCTCGTACGACATGTCTTCGCAGGTCCCCCCGCCCTCCCCGTCGAACCTCCGCCCCGTCTCGTTCCCCCAAACCAGAAAGGACCAACTCAACATGTCGAAGCTCGGGATCGGTTTCATCGGCTGCGGCGGCATTCACAACGCCCATGCTCCCCACCTCGTGGACAATGACGAGGCCTACATCGCCTGCGCGATGGACGTGAACGCCGACGCCGCGAAGGCTCACTGCGAGAAGTACGGCACCAAAAGGTGGACCACCAGCGTGGACGAACTCCTCGCCACGCCTGAAGTGGACGCCGTGATCATCTGCACTCCCACCGGCCTGCACAAGGACCTCGTGCTCAAGGCAGCCGCCGCGGGCAAGAACATCTTCTGCGAGAAGCCCATGGCCATGAATGTCGCCGACTGCGAGATCATGGACAAGGCCGCCCGTGACGCCGGCGTAGTGCTGCAGATCGGCTTCGTGCGGCATTTCTGCAACGAGTGGCTCAAGCTCCGCGAGCTCATCCAGTCGGGCATCATCGGCCGCCCGGTAGTCTGGCGCTCGGTCAGCGGCGGCTCAGGGGCCCCCACGCCCTGGTTCTTCAACAAGGAACTCGGCGGCGGCCCGTTCATTGATGGCGCGGTTCACAGCTACGACTGGGCGCGGTACATCTTCGGCGAGGCGACCAACGTCGTCACCGACATCCGCAAGCTCAAGGCCGACACGACCGCCTGGGACACCGGCACGGTCATCGTGAACTTCGAAAGCGGCGACCAGCAGCTCATCATCTGGTCCTGGGGCCTCCCCGGCTTCGGTGGCAAGGTCAAGGCCGACAGCGCCCACGACGTGCTCGGGCCGCTGGGCTCAATCACCTTCCCGGGCGGCAATAAGCTGCAGGTCAATCTGGAGGAAGGCGAGCAGGAAGTGGAGTTTGAGGCCGACGGAGGCACTGACTGGTTCCGC
>JBDKRC010000282.1:0-5726 GCA_039683575.1 Armatimonadia bacterium
CCGCTTTCAGAACTGCCGGGATAATCAGCCACGGCCTGGGCGCGTAGTATGGACTAGGCTGGCCGAACTTCTGACGGCACACGCAGAGCGTGAGGAGAAGGACGGCCCGCTGTGGAGCCCCACGAAATATGCGCAGGGAGCCACACGGAAGGCCGCAAACGTGCTGGCAGTATCATGTTTGGTAGCCGATCTTGACGAGGGCGGAGCGGACGTATCCGCCATTGATCGCGCCTTCGCCCCGTGGTTCTTTGCCGTTCACAGCACGCATAGCTTCACAGCAAAACACCCGAAGTTCCGGCTGGTAGTCCCTTTGGCTGATGATGTATCGGCAACGGATTGGCCGGAAGTCTGGAAGCGGTGGGCTTGGTGGATGGGCCTGATAGGCCAGCCTATTGACAAGGCTTGCAAAGATCCAAGCCGGATCTACTACCTACCGAGTTGCCCGCCTGGCGGGGAGCGTCTTGCATACGCAAACGATACGGGCGAACTTCTGCCCGTTGACCGGCTGCCGAACTACCCCAAACGCGAACGGCTGAAGATCACCCCCGCCATTGACCTCCCCCGGCAGGAGGGACGCGTTGAATCGGCAACACTGATCGACCGTGCCGCACATCAGGCGCACGATGGCAACCGCAATGCCATGGGATTGTGGCTGGCCTGCCAGATGCGCGACAACGGATACGGGGAGTCAGATGCGGAAGCAGCCTTGCGCGATTACCACGCCCGGGCACCCGGCGGGCAGGATGAATACCAGTGGGAGGAATGCTTAGGCAGTCTGCAGCAGGCATACTCCAGCCCCGCACGAGAGCCGTGGAAAGTCTCGCACCCCCGCACACCGGAGGAGGCCGCTTATGGCATCTCCTGAAATCGTGATCTATGGCGACACATACATGGTGCGATGGCCTGATTACCTCGTGGGCATGACAGTTGACAGCCTGAAGGATTCGGCCTGGGGCGTTGAAGGCTTGGTGATGGTGCATCTGCTTCAGGAGGAGCAGAGGGTGATCTGGGGTCCGGTCAAGGTCAACCTCACCAAGACCGCCGACATTGTAGGATTGGTCAAGACGCTGCGCGACATTTGCGATCTCGGTGGCGGCGATTGGAATGGGCTCATTGCGCAGGGCTTTGCCAGTATCGTGACCCGCTGGCGCGACGGCGCTGAGACAGTATCCATGGCCGACGTGCCGGAGCCAGACGCCCCGCGCTACCAGATCAGCGATTTCCTACTGGACCAGCAAACCACGCTTCTCGCGGCAGACGGCAATACGGGCAAGTCATACTTCGCGCTGGCCGTGGCGCTGAGTTGCGTTACCGGCAACCCGCTGTTAGGGGGGCGGCTGACACCAATCCGCACCTGCCCTGTGCTGTATGTGGACTGGGAGACGGATCAGCACATCCAAAGTGAACGGACGCACCGCATCTGCCGGGGAATGGGCCTGATGGCTGTGCCGCAAGACTTGCACTACATGCGCGCGTTCCGGTCTATCGCCGACATGATACGCCCGATCAAGCGGAAAGCCGCAGAGATCGAGGCGGGCCTGGTAATCATTGACAGCATCGGCCCGGCGTGTGGCGCAGAGCTGGAGAAGTCCGACGTTGCCCTTCGCGCAATGAACGCGGTCAATGAACTCTACCCGGCAACACGCTTAGTGATCGCCCACGTAAGCAAGGCCAGCCGTGATGTCAAAGCATCGGACCGCACTGCCTTTGGGTCGATCTTCTTTCAGAACGTCCCGAGGTCAGTGTGGGCAATGCAGCGCACGCAGATGGATGACGCTGATGAAGTGGACTGCGCCTTGATGCATACCAAGTGCAACATCGGGAAACGCTTCAGCCCGATTGCTTACCGGATGTGCTTCCACGATGCTGAGCCGTCCACGGTGGAGTTTCAGGCCGCACGCATCGAGGATAACGCGGAGCTTGTTGACCACGCACGGTTGGAGATCCGTATACGTGTGCTGCTTCGGGATGAAGCACATCCACTATCCGCCCCAGAGATCGCGAAGCAACTGGAAACATCCGGGAGTTCAATCCGTGGCACATTGAAGCGGATGCTATCCGCAGGGCAGGTGGTAAAGTTTGCCGCAGGCCGTGAGGTCTCTTGGGCTCTAGCGTCACACCGCGATGAGGACGAACACTCATGGGAATGACCCATGCGTTACATGTAACGTTACACACCGTTACACGTAACAGAACAAACAGGCGGATCTCAAAATCCGCCATGTTCTGTATGCGTTACGTTACAACCCAGTACTTAAGGGGTGTAACGTGTAACGCATACCGTTTTGAGCGTGGCGGAGGCAAAAGATGGCGGTCGTAATCAAGACGGTTCACGATCGCCTATTGGCTGCGGATGTAACGCTTGACCTGCGCCTGCACTGCAACGCCTGTGGATACCCGACTGCCGTAACCCGTCGCGATCACCCCAGTATATCAGATCACCCCGGCGGGCTTTGGTGCGCCGAGTGTGGCGTGTTCCTGAAGTGGCTTGCGAAGCCAGGCACTGAGAAGCGCCGTCGCGCCACCGGTGACATGGATACGGTGTGGGCAGAGTACGGCAACCACTGCGCATGCTGCGGTCTGAGTGTTGAGGAGATGCAGGTGCTTGGCATACACCGCACGATGCAGCACGCCCCGCCCTACTGCGAAGGCGGCACGCACCTGATCCCGTTCTGCTCATGGTGCCAGCAGAATTCTGCCTCAGACCAGGTGCGGCTGAAAGCTCTGGTAAAGAGACTGGCGGACAAGATGACCATGCCCTACTACGACACGGACGACGAAGATCCGTTCAAGGACGAGGCGGGCTGATGTCAACACACCACGCAAGAAAACTTGGATTATTTTACCACGAGGTGTTTACACTCCGGCAGGTAAAGCGTATAATATAGATAGCAAAGGCGCGGGGAGCCTGCTAGGAACAGACCCCCCGCAGTGGACGCCAAAGGAGGTTTCATCGATGGCGACCAAACTAGAGATTACCACAGATCGACACGGGCTGCGCATCATCGGCAACGATGCCCCGCGTGCCATGTTCCCCGACGGCTACATCCGCTGCCCAAAATGTAACGGCACGGACCCCGACTGCGACCTCTGCGTTTCCGAGACTCCGGTCGCGAACATCTGGCATCACCTGCGCACCTCCGCGCAGGTGGACCTGCTGGCGCTGTATTCCGAGCTTGACGCGGAGCGCAGGAGGGCACGGATATGACCAGCACTGACAGGATTGCGGAGCGGGCGGTCCATCTGGCCCGCACGTTTGGAATATCCACCGATATTGCCAACGGGCACAAGATGTATTCGCTCGTGGATAATGCTGAACGTGCCAACCAGATGTGCATTATCACCACGACCGATGGCGACATCAGCATCAGGATCGGCGACAACCTCGCGCTTCGGCGCAGCCCGAAGTTTGGCATTTCCGAGGTCTACAACGGATTCGAGGAGGAGTTGGCGCGACGGTTCGGGTTGGCTCTGGCGCAGGAGGTCGAGATATGACACCGGTAGGCCACATCGCGATTTGCAGGGACGGTGTGCGCGGGTCCGTTGAAAGCATCATCGCGACCCGGGAGCGCACGACGTGGGAGATACGGCAGGCGGACGGGACGCCGCGGATTGTAGATGTGGAGGAAGTGCTGAGTTTCCACCACCCGGACAACCCGCCCTGCGAAGATTGGAATGAACTGGCGGATGCCCTGCCGAACGAACAGGCAGGGTGGGACGCAGACGAGGACGCGGCGATCGCCGCAGAAGGGACACGCTGATGAGTAGTGAGATTGCAGTGACAGACAAGGTGGGGCAGTTGGCCCCCACCATCCCTGCCGGGATGGATGTTCTGACCATCGGGAAGTTGCTGGCGGCGAGCGGCTACTTCAAAGATGTGCGGGACGAGGCGCAGGCGGTTGCAAAGATACTCGCGGGGCAGGAGTTGGGCTTCGGCCCGATTGCAAGCCTGACCGGGGTCTATATCTTGCAGGGGAAGATCGCTTACTATGCAAACCTAATCGCCGCCGCGGTCAAGAAGTCAGGCCGCTATAACTTCCGCGTCAGAACACTTACGGACACGGAATGCACTATCGACTTTTTCGAGGGCGCTGAGAAGTGCGGGGAGTCCACATTCACCATCGAGGATGCGAAGAAGGCGGGTCTGTTGGACGGGCCGAACGGCGGGAACTACCGTCACTACCCGAGAAACATGCTCTTCGCCCGTGCCGTCAGTAACGGGGCGCGGTTCCACTGCCCGGACGTATTTGGCGGGGTGAGTATCTACACGCCGGAGGAACTCGGGGCGACGGTTACGGAGGATGGTGATGTGCGAGTGGACTCTGCGACGGGCGAGATCGCGGGCGAGCCGAAGCCGACAAACTCCACCGAGCGCACATCGGAGGAGAAGGCGGAGCGGAACGCGCTGCGGCTGGAGTTGGCCGCGCACCTGCAAGCCCTGGGTCTGGAAGGGCCGTCGGCGGCGAAGTGGATCTCGCTGCACTATGGCGTCGGAAACACGAGTCGGCTGACCACGGAACAGTTGCGCGAGGCCGTCGCGCAGGCTGTTGCCGAGTTGGACGTGCAGGATGAAGCCGGGGCGCAGGAGGCGCAGCAATGAAATTCCTCCGCTTCGACGATCCCCGCGTGCCCCGGCTGATGCAGGAGGGGGCGCGGCTGTCCGGCTATGGCATAGGCTTTGGCGAGCCGGACGGCTACATACTCGCGGATTCAAGCGATGAAGCCGACAAGCGCGGCTGCTGGATGGGGATGATGGAGACTATCTGGTTCGGGCATGAGCCGCGCTGCTGGTGCGGACTGCATACCGAAAGCGAGATTCCCGACGCGGAAGAGCAGGAGCGGCTGCGCAAACAATGGGCGGATGAATACGATGCCGCCCGGCGGCTTGACGAGATTGACCGCAGAGAGGAGTGGTAAGATGGGCCGCTGGCAGAGCTGGATCACTCGCGATGATGACTACTACTGCCGCCGCGCGGAGCAGCATGTGACACTGGCAGAATGGGCGGCAGGATGCCTGCTGGCCGTGGTGCTTTATGCGTTGGTCATTGGCGGTCTTCACATGTGCGCCTGGTTGGGGCAGCGATGAACTACGAGAAGGCGATGGCCACAATCCGGGAAAGTTGCACGGGCATACGTATCCAGTGCCATGAGGTGACTAGGGGACGCAGGCGTGGGACGTGGGATGTATGGGGGCGGGGTGACTGGGAGGGCTATCAGGTCGTCCTGCACACATTGACGAGGGAACTCGCGGAGCGGGTGGTGCGTGATTGGAACGCACAGATTGATGCAGAGAAGGATTCCCGCTGTCGGGCTGGCAGCGGGAATGCCGCGGGCGCAACGCGGCTGTAACCGGGGCGGGTTCTTTACACGGAAAGGACGCATTTCCTCCGGCCCGCCCCGGATGTTTCAGAAGGGACACGCTAGACATGAACGACACGGAACGTGAGGAATGCCCGCATTGTGGAGAAGTAAAGACGCACTGCGTCTGTGAGCCGGACATTGATGAGATAAGCGCGCGCTATGCCAAGGATGTTGGCAGTTGCCCGATAGCTTCGGATGCACGTTCGGTGAGCGGAGGGAGGTGGGGGATGACTGACAGGTTTCTCGGCTGGCACTTCCTTCGGGAGGATGGGCGCACCGGCTATGGAGGGCGGAAGCCGGTCCCGGGAACGCTTATGCATTGCAAGGGGCCGCTGGAGCTGTGCGCAAACGGGCTGCACGCTTCG
>JBDKRC010000283.1:0-5216 GCA_039683575.1 Armatimonadia bacterium
TAACGACCGGCGGGGTACGAGCCCCCGCCCTACAGCGAGCAAGAGCGAGGCGCCCGCCCCAATGAAGGGCGCCTCGCCCTCTGGAGGGCTCTAGACGCCCTCCTCCACACCCTTGCTGTGTCCCGTCTGCTCCCTGACGATCAGGCGATTTACAGCGTTCACGTAGGCCATGGCGCTGGCCTGGACGACATCAGTGTCGGCCGCGCGGCCGACGGACTCTTCGCCCGAGTCGTTCTTCACATGTACCGACGCCTCGCCGACGGCGTCTCCACCACGGGTGATGCTGCGTACCGAGTAGTCCTGCAGTGACAGCGGCATGCCAGTGATGCGGTCAATGGCCGCGTAAATCGCATCGATCGGGCCATTGCCCAGGGCCACGTCCTCGAAGGCATCGCAGCCCTTCTGCAGCTTGACGGTCGCGGTGGGTGTAGCGTCCCCGCCGGCCACGGTATGCATGCCGATCAGGGTCCACGTCTCGGGCACGCGGGCATTGAGCTCCATCATGATCATCTCCAGGTCCTCGTCGTAGACCTGTTTCTTGCGGTCCGCAACGTCTATGAAGCGCTTGTAGATGCCGTCCAGTTCCTCGTCCTCGATCTTGTAGCCCAGGGCCTCGAGCCGCGAGCGCACGCCATGCTTGCCGGAGCGGGGCCCAAGCGTCAGCACGCTCTCGGTCCAGCCTACGTCCTTGGGCTCCATGATCTCGTAGGTCTGCCGGTCCATCAGCACGCCATGCTGGTGGATGCCCGCCTCATGGCGGAAGGCATTGGCGCCCACGATGGCCTTATTGGGCTGTACCACGAAGCTGCTGTAGTTGGACACGAGCCGCGAGGCCTTCACGATGTGCTGGGTCTCAATGTCAGTGCGGGCGTCAATGGCGTCGGGCCGGGTGCGGATGGCCATTACGACCTCTTCGAGCGAGCAGTTGCCCGCGCGCTCGCCGATGCCGTTGATGGTGCACTCGATCTGCCCCGCTCCCGCCCGTACGGCTGCCAGCGAGTTGGCTACGGAGAGCCCCAGGTCGTCGTGGCAATGCACACTGATAACCGCGTCGTTGATGTTGGGCACGTTCTCGAACAGGAACTTGATCGTGTCCTCCATCACCCACGGGAGGGTATAGCCGACGGTATCAGGGATATTGACAGTAGTCGCGCCGGCCTCGATGACTGCCTGCACCACATCGCGCAGGTATGGCAGGTCGGTGCGCATGGCATCCTCGGCCGAGAACTCCACATCCTCACAGCGCTCCCTGGCGAAGGCGACCATCTTGACCGCCAGATCAAGCACCTCCGCCGCGGTCTTGCGCAGCTTCTTCTCCAGATGCAGCGGCGAGGTGCCTACGAAGGTATGTATTCGGTGCTTGGGGGCATTGCGGATCGCCTGGTAGCAGGAATCGATGTCCTTTTCCATAGTGCGGCTCAGGCCGCAAATCGTCGGCCCCTCGATGGTCTCAGCGATAGTCTTGACCGCCTCAAAGTCAGCCGGCGAGGAGAATGGGAAACCCGCCTCGATGACATCCACCTTGAGGTTCGCGAGTTGCTGGGCGATTGCCAGCTTCTCGTTGAGGTTCATGCTGGCGCCCGGTGACTGCTCCCCATCGCGCAGGGTTGTATCAAAAATGGTAATCTTGCGTGCCATGATCATCCTCCAGTGGTTATCTCAAGCGTTGCTACTGCCGCCGCTCCGCGCCGGAGCGCCGGAGCGTTGCTACTGCCGCCGCTCCGGCGCTCTCGCCGGGTGATGTGGAAGATAGCGGTCACACGAGGCATGGACCATGAACATCACCTCCGATCGGTAACTGGAATCAGAAAAGCCTTGCATCTCGTGAAGATCCTGAGGATCTTGAAGAGACGCAAGGCCAATAGTGCCATCTTGCGCGGTACCACTCTTCTTGGCGGCACAAGGCCGCCCTCTCTGCGGGCGCGGCAGCCAGGGTGGCTGCGAGGCCCTCTCCCTGATAACGGTGGGAGTTGCCGTCTCGCTTACTAGGGCTGCCAGTGCAACCTGTTCAGTTCGCGACTCCAGGGCGAGCTTCAGCGATGCCGCGACAACCACCTTCCAGCCGGGCGCCAGTGGCGCGCTGGGCGGTCTCTCTTGCCGGATGCTGCACATCCGGCCGTCGTGCCCTTCGCCTACTATTCCCTTTCAAAGCCACTTTGGGTTCAGTTGTGTTGGAAGTATAGAAACAGGCTACCCGTCTGTCAAGGCGCG
This sequence comes from Armatimonadia bacterium, assembly GCA_039683575.1. Taxonomy (GTDB): domain Bacteria; phylum Armatimonadota; class Zipacnadia; order Zipacnadales; family UBA11051; genus JAJFUB01. Next base: position 2,212 of record JBDKRC010000283.1, read on the forward strand.
GCTGAACGCAATTCTGCGTGGTAGGCATGTGCCGCCGACCCGATTGCCGGTAGGAGCGCTCCCCTGAGCGCGACATCACCGACCTCCCCTCGGGGAAGCGGCAAACGGTCGCGCGGCGGACGTTTCGTCCGCGCGGGGAGCGCTCCTACCAGTGGACCCGCAAATCTGCGCAGGAGCCGCGGCTTTGGCTGGTGAAACTAGCCACATGACCATCAAGATCCCCCAAATCGCTGTCCCCGTCTTCTGGCTCTCCAATGCCAACAAGGTCGAGGCCTACCTGCGTTCAGAGCTCACTAGCGGTGTCCTGCATACCATTGGCCAGTCCGTCCTCGGTCGCCCTCTCGGTGTCGTGGAGTACTCCGCCAGCGTCGCGCGCCACAAGCTCATGGTCATCGGCGGCACCCATGGCCACGAGCCCGGTACCGTCGCCTCCTGTATGAACCTCATCCACCTGCTCGAAACCGGACAGGACCTGGCTGGCGAGAAGCACCCGGACCTGCTCTCAGTGCTCGACCGCGTCCACCTGTACATCATGCCGATGCTGAACGCCGACGGGCGTGCGGTCTGCCCAGACACCTTCTATGCCCAGGGCATCGACACGTGTAGCGTCTACTCCTCGGGACTGAAGACGGATGGCGACCTCGTCCCCTATGACGCCGACAGCGACGAGCCCTGCTACTACTTCAACCCCGACGAAGCCCTGTTCATGGGCGGCCAGTTCAATGCTGCTGGCTGGGCCACCAACCGCCGCCTCTCCGATGAGCACAGCGACGCGGTGGAAGTCCAGCAACTGCTCGACTTCGTCAAGCCCCTCGGTCTCGACGCGATCCTGGACCTCCACGCCTGCGGCTACAACTTCGCCATGCAGGCCCGCAGTCACCCCGCGCCATACTGGCCGGTCGTCCGCGAGTGGCAGGCACGGGCCGAGAAGCTGTTTGCGAGCAAAGGCCGGCAACTGGGCTCCCTCCATGGCGACGGCCAGCCACCCGAGCCGCCGGAGTACTTCTTCAACTCAATTCTCTTCCACCGTCAGGCGAAGCTCGGTTGGATGGGCTTCGAGGGTCGGCAGGGGTACCTGGGGCGCAGCTCGTTCTGGCCGATCCCTTCAGAATGGGAGATTATTGACGATTACCTCAGCGCCGTAATGATCTTCCTGGAACTGGGAGCCGAGGGACTGTGGGCGGAGGCGAACGCGGAGGCCTTTGGTTGGCAGCGGTAACATCAGCAGGATAATGTGCGCCTGTCTGAGATGATTGCAGAACAAAGAGGGCACGCCAGCATGGCGTGCCCCTTTTGCTCAACGCGTGGTAGGCATGCTCCGCATGCCGGACTCACTTAGCGTTCCCATGTTCCGGCATGCGGAGCATGCATACCACGCGGCTGTGGAGATTCTTCACTCGTTGGTCGTCCCGGTCATCTCGCTGATCTCGATGCGAATGACTGCGGTCTTGGCGAGTGCCTCCGGCGGAAACTGGAAGCTCTTGTCGGTGAACTGCCGCATGATGACATTCAACCCCGCCGCTTTCTCCTCAGCCGTCTCCAGCAGCGTCGCCGTGCCGTAGCCGATGAGGCTGCGGTACTTCACCGACCAGCCGCACGGCACGTCACTCGGCACGACCTGCTGCTCAGCGGTCACGGTGAAGCAAACCCTCGGGTTCTCCCGCATGGCCTCGATCTTCCGCCCCTCCAGCGCCGAGTGCAGATACAGCGCAGTGCCGTCGTAGCCATAGTTCATCGGCACCACGTATGGCTCGGCGCCGTCCCATAGCCCGAGGTGCAGCACGTTCTGACTGCGGAGCATCATGTCCAGCTCTGCACGGTCACTGATTTCGCGGTCGCTTCGTCTCATTCGCTATTCCTTCAGCGGCAGGATCTTTGCCATGGCCAACATGGATGTCATCCTGAGCGGCGGACGTCTGCGTCCGGCAAGCGAAGGATCGACGTTAGCGGGGGCGGGGGCGGATCCTTCGGCGCAAACGACGCACCTCAGGATGACAGCCTTGTCAGGATGGTAGCGCAACTCGAGTGACAAGCCAGGGCTCCCCGTCACACCACGCTATGCCCCTCGGTCATCATCCTGGCCGCCAGCGCCGCCCCAATCATCCCCGCCTCGTTCTTGCACTGCGCAATCACCAGCTCGGCCCTCGTATCCAGCATGTGCAGGAACTTTTCGGGCTTGTTGCTGACCCCGCCCCCGATGATGAACAGGTCAGGCCAGAAGAGCGCGTCGAGACGCTGAATGTACTCGTTAGCCCGCCCTGCCCACTGCTGCCAGTTGAGGTCCTCGCGCTTGCGAGCGCCGTCGGAAGCCCGTGCCTCCCCCTCTGCCCCACCGACTTCCATATGGCCCAACTCCGTGTTCGGCAGTAGCTGGCGGTTCACGAAGATCGCGGTTCCGATGCCCGTACCGAAGGTCAGCATGATGATGACCCCGTTGTTGTCCCGGCCCGCCCCGAACTCCATCTCGGCAATCCCGGCAGCATCGGCATCGTTCAGCACCAGGGTCGGGCAACCGGCCTTGGCCCCGATCAGGGCCGCGGCATCGGTCCCGATCCACGCTTTGTCCACGTTGGCCGCAGTGTAGGCAACCCCTCGCTTGATGACTGCGGGAAAGGTGCACCCTATGGGCCCCTGCCACTCAAATTGGCCGACGATCTGGGCGATGACGTCCGCCACGGGCTCGGGCGGAGCGCCTTCAGGAGTCGGTATCCGCACCCGCTCGGCCGCCAACTGGCCAGTCTCAGTGTCAATCGGCGCGCCTTTGATTCCCGAACCGCCGATGTCTATGCCCAGAACCTGCACGGGAGTCACCTCATCCTCATGGTTATGTCAGTGCATATTTCCACTTTCCCGACCTCGAAACCTGCCTCTGGCACCCCGCGGGGGAACGCCAGGAGCATTCCCGGCGACTAATGGATGTCTAAGTCACCACCAATGTTGTTATACTAAGGGTATGTCTCGCTAAGGGGTGCACTTGTGGCCAAGCTCTGGAGAATACCGATCCG
>JBDKRC010000284.1:0-9907 GCA_039683575.1 Armatimonadia bacterium
CGCGGCGGGCGGAGAAATGAGCCATCGGGAGAGCCTCCACAGAAGGTTGTCTGGTAACAATCACTTCTTGCCGGAGCTCTCCCACCCCTCTTTCTCCCCCAAGTTTTTATGAGACACTACTGGCGTCTCGCCCGCAGCCGTTGCTTCACGGCCACCGCATCGGCAGCGGCTTTCTGGTCCGCTCCCACTCCGCCTGCTGCTTGTCCAGCTCCGGGAAATAGAACCCGCGGTACGGGTCCGTTTCCACCTCCCCCATCGGCCACTTCGGGTACGCCCAGCGGCACCGCCCGTTGAGCTTCAGCATCGTCTCAAGCTGCAGCCGCAGGTCCGACGGCTTGTCGGATCCGGCCGCCGCCAGCATCTTGTCGCCCTTGAGCGTCGCGATCGAGTTCGAGATGTTCTGCGTGTTGATGACATACCGCATGTACGGGTCATCCGGCCCGTTGATGGTCTGCCCTTCGCCCCGCAGCAGGAAGTCGCAGTACGAATCGATGAACGGGCAATACAGCTCAGTCTGGCTCACCGGCGGGTTCAGCGTGCAGTGCACATACAGCGCCCTGTCGCCGATCTCCTGCCGCAGCCGCCGGATCGTCGTGTACGAATCCATCCACGACGCCCACGCCGGGTACCCATCCAGGTACCACCCATCAAACTTGTACTCATCCCGACACTGCTTCATGTCCGCCAGCATCTGGTCCAGCGTCTGCCCGGCCCACTCATAGCTCGTCGGGTGCCGGTAGATGATCACCTGCATCCCCAGCTTGTGAGCCTGCGCAATGCACGCCCGGAACCTGGCCGGCTCTTTGATCGTATAGGGTGCGTGGCAATCACCGGCCTGATGGTCCTTATATATCTTCGAGAAGATGAACAGCACGTTCGCATACTTACTGTAAGCTTTTAGCGCCTCAGGCTCCGGGCAATCGGAGGTGTTCACGATGCGCCACTTGAAGGATTTCGCCCAGTCGAACGGCCTCCCCGGGAACACCGCCAGCCCCACCATCTCCCGCGCTCCAACCGAGTAATTCGCCACCCACCCCGGCTTGGTGCAATCCTGCTCAGGCATCTCCAGCAGCGTCCCGTCCGACCGCAGGCTCGGTCGCGAATACGGCATCACGCAAAAGCCGCCCTGTTCGTACACCGCGAGCAGGTGCGGGTCGCTCCGCCGCAGGTGCTTGGCCCCAAAGTGCCCAATCACGTGCATCTTCAGCGGCTTGTTCGTCGCGATGGTCACCAGCGAGTCGCCCTGAAACCCCAACGCCACGTCCGCGCTCTGTAGCACCACGACATCCTTGCTCTGCCGCGTGACCTTGAACTGGCCCTTGAGCCCTGCCGAGTCCACACTCGCAACCTTCTCAAGGCTCGGGATGCGCTGGTAGCACGTCAGGCTGCCCTTGGCCGGGTCCAGATCGTACCGCGCCCCTGTAGTCGTCACCTGCAACTGCCCGCCCTGCGTCTTCACGCCCTGCACGCTCATCCCCATCTTGCTCGGGCTGCCGGGGAAGGTCACATCCTCCGGTAACTTCCACGCCGGAGCCTCGGGGAAACGTATCTCTTCCAGCTTCACGTCATCAACGTGCACCACATCAGCGCCGTTGCGCAAAATGACCACGATCTGCACGCCGCCGAGGTCAGCATTCGGGTTGTACAAAATGCCCGACAGCCTGCTCCACCGGCCAACATGCTCCCCCGTCCGCGACGAAATCGGCACCGCCCGCGGCATTGCCCAGTTTTTGGAGATCATCAGCCGCTCGGTCGGAGACTTGTACCAGTTGCAGTGTACATACACATAGCCTTCACCGTTGAGCCGGTGCAGGTCCATGCTCAGGCGGTAGTAGTGGCCCGCCTGAATCGGCACGACGGTGTGCGCGAAGTAGATCTGGTCCTGATTCTTGGTGTTGTCCAGTACCGCCGAGTGCGTCCCTTCGCGCACCAGCTTGTCATCGAGCTTCAGGTTCGACCACCCCTCCGTCCCCGCCTCAAAGCCCCCATTGCTAACGAGATTACCCCCAACAACCTCCGGCTCAGCGGCCTGCAGCAACCCCGCCGCCATCAGCAACGCAACAAGCACGAACAATCTGTGCATCATTCTCTCCCTGTGCAGGTACGGGTTCGAGACGAACCCGTCTACGCTAAGGCGCGTAGGTCGGTGCGTCCCGCACCGACTTCCACCTACTTGAAGAAACGGTACCGGATAATCGCCAATATCGCCGCCACACCGTCCCGCCACCCAATCTTCTTCCCCTCGTTGTACGTCCGCCCGGAATACGAAATCGGCATCTCGAAGATCCTGAACCCGTGTCGCGCCACCTTGGCCGTGAACTCCGGCTCGAAGTTGAAGCGGTCCGACTTCATCTCGAACGTGTCCAGAATCTCCCGCCGGAACACCTTGTAGCCCACTTCCATGTCCGAGAGGTTGAGGTTGGTAAGCATGTTCGACAAGGTGGTCAGCAGGTGATTGCCCACCGCATGCCAGTAGTACAGCACCCGGTGCGGCCCGCCCAGAAACCTGCTGCCATACACCACGTCCGCGCGCCCGTCCAGAATCGGCTGCACCAGCATCGGATAGTCCCCCGGGTCATACTCCAGGTCCGCATCCTGGATGATGATGATATCACCCGTTGCCTCCGCAAACCCCGTCCGCAGCGCCGCGCCCTTGCCCTGGTTGCGCTCGTGGCTCAGCAGCTTAAAGCCGTACTGCCCCTGCAGCCGCTTCAGTTCGTCCCCCGTGCCATCTATCGACGCATCATCCACCACCACTACCTCGGTGGGGAGATTACTGGCATACACGCGCCGCAAAATCTCGTCGATAGTCTCCTTCTCGTTATAGGCAGGAAGCACAACCGTCACCGACGGGCGCTCAACGGCGCAGGCGATGTTTTCCATGTACTATCCTTTCTGCTTCCACGTCAGGCCGTTGTGGATCGCGGCCAGACAGATATCAATCGTGGTATCGGTGTTCATAACCAGCCCGTGAGTGCCCGTCCTGTTCCCTGACATCTCGATCAGGATCGAGCCGGGAATCCCCACCAGCGCTCCATAGCATACCAGATGCGGCACATCCCCATAGGTCGCCGCCGGCTCCATGTTCACCTGCTGGTACTCCGTCGAGTACGGCCGCTGGATCACATACCGGTCCTTCCAGCGCCGCTTGACCTCCTGGTGGATGGCATCCTGCAGCTTCTGGTCCCCGCGCCCGGTCTTGCAGAGGATATAGTGCGCGGTATGGAAGTCCAGCAACACCACTGGCTTGAGTTCCTCCATCATCCGCATCACGATCTGCGTCTCCGGCTCCGACCCCGGCGCGGGCCCCTTGTAGTCAAAATCCCACGGCTGGTAGACGTCATCCCCGCCCTCATAGTCATCCCAGCCTACCGGGAAGTTCCGGTTCATGTCCACCCCGTTGGCATTGTGCCGCATGTCATGGTCATAGCCCCACGGGTTAAGCTGCGGCACCACGGTCAGGTGGAAGTCCTTCACCGACAAGCCCTCCGGCGGGTCCTCGGCCAGAAGCTCCATCAGATGCAAAAGCCCGTACCCCGCTTCCCACTCCCAGCCATGTATCCCATTCGTGAACAGAAACCCCGGCTTCTTCCTGTCGCCGATGCTCAGACTCCCCAGCGGGTGCCCGTCGCTGGCCGTGCCTTCCTCCCGGTACTCAATGGCGGGATACCTCGCCGCCAGCTTCTGCATCTCTACGAGCAGTTCATCATACGGCAGCTTCGTCGGGTAGTGCTTCCCATAGTGCACGCTGCTACCGATCACATTCCCCAGGAACAGGTACTTGTTGGTGCTACCGTACGAGTTGAAGAACGGCTCCTTCAAACTCAGCAGGTCCATCGCCACAATCCGCCCCTTGCCCACCCGCTCCTCAATCAGCACCGCCCCGCCATTGAGCGTGGACACCCCGAGGATGCTCCGGCTATCGCCCTCCACCAGCCCCACGATCTGCCGCTGGAAGTACTGGTTGGTGTTATTCTCATTGGCCGTCGCCCCCGACACCTTCCCAAACCACGGTGTCACATCCCCCACGCCGAACCCAAACGTGACATCGCTCTCCTGCTTGATGCGAATGCCAGGCTGCACCGCCCCATCTGGCACCACACTCTTGACCGCCTGCCTCCCCACCGACGCCGCATACTCGGCCAGACAGGACACCACCTGCCCTCCACCAGCCGCATACTCTCTGACCACGCCATAGTCCAGCTTGTCCATATTCCGACGGTGCGTGATCATCGTCACTACGTGCGAGAACTTCTTCAACGCCTTCAAATCTGGCATCCCCTCAGCCAACGCAACCGCCGTCACCCGCTCCGGGTAAAGCAGCCCCAGATGAGCCGCGAACGCCCCTTGCGGGCTGTCAGTCAACAAGCAAACGCTGATCTTTGCCATTAGCAGAACCCTCTCATCACTGTAGGGCGGGGGCTCGTACCCCGCCGGCCGCTATCACCGACCTGGCCGCCTGTAGGAGCTCGTACCCCGCCGGACGTCACACACCGACCCGGCCGCCTGTAGGGGCTCGCGACCCCGCCAGCCGTCACCACCGACCCGGCCGCCTGTAGGAGCGGTCACCAGACCGCGAAATCACCGACCACAGAACATGAACAAGCCCTTCGCAATTCCCCTCCCACAACCCCCGAACCTGCTTCCTCCACCCCGCCCCGGGAAGGTAATCACCCACTCTCCCGCGAACCCCAGATTATGGGGTAAACCAGCATGTCGAGCTGCAAAGACCAAAGGGGTAGCAACATGGCCCGCCGACCGACTATCAACGTCCGCTCGCCCTTGCGCGTGGACTTCGTGGGCATGACCGACTACGTCCCCGCCTGCCGGGCCTTCGGGGGCGCCATCGTCAACGCCACCATCAACAAGTACATCTACTGCACCCTCATGCCGCGCTACGACAAGAGGATCGTGCTCCACGCCCCCGACCAGAATGACAAGCGCGTCGAAATCCAGAACCCTGCCGACCTCGACTCCAAAGGCGAACTCGGCCTCGCCCAGGAGATCATCAGCCGCTTCGAGCTCAAGCACGGCATCGAAATGACCACCTACTCCGAGATGCCCGCCGGCGCCGGCCTCGGCTCCTCCTCCACCATCACCACCTCGATCATCGCCGCGCTCGATTCCCTCACGGGCCGCGGCATGACCGCTCACGAGATGGCTGAGATGGCCCGCGACTGCGAGACCGTGGCTCTTGGTGTCACCTATGGCTGGCAGGACCAATACTCGCCCGTCACCGGCGGCGGCGTCAAGTTCATGAAGTACTGGCCCGACAGTCTGGGCTGGCACGTCGAGATCAACCGTATCCCCCTGACCATCGCCTGTCTCGCCGAACTGGAAAAGTGCATGGTAGTCTGCTACTCCGGCATCTCCCGCCCGGCCAAGGTCATCCTCGATGCTGTCGCCGAGGGCGTTGAGCAGGGCAAGCCCGAGGTAGTCGACTCCCTCAAGGGCATGAGCACCCTTTCCCAGGAGATCCGCCAGCGCCTCATCGCGGGCGAGATCAACGAAATCGGCCTGCTCCTGTCGGACGTGTGGGACCTGCACAAGAAGCTCCATCCCGAAGTCACCAACGACCGCATCGAGCAGCTCTACAGCATCGCCATGCGCGCCGGAGCCTCCGGCGGCCGTGTCTGCGGAGCCGGTGGAGGCGGCGCCATGGTCTTCATGGCCTCCCCCAACAAGGAATACGCCGTCCGCACGGCCCTGAGAGACGCCGAGGCCCGCATCTTCGACTGCTCAGTAGACCAGCAGGGCCTCCTGATCTGGTAAGCCAGTAACGCGTCTCGCGTCTCGCGTTGACGCCGTTCGCCGTTCGCTGGGTGCGCGGGCATCCTGCCCGCATGCCGTTGCCGTTGCCGTTGCCGTCAGGCCCGAAGGGCCGTCCGGCCTCTAGCCAGGGCCGCAAGGCCCTGGTTCCCGCCCCAAATCATCTTGAGCCCCGAAGGGGCGACAGCCCCTCCGAACTGTTTTCTGTTTTCCGTTTTCTGTTTTCGCCGTCAGCCTCCAACCACGCCTCAAAGGAGCAACAAATGCGTCTTCTTCCTCTCATCGCGATCGTACTCGCCGTCATCCTCCTCGCCGGCTGCGGCGGCGACGACAACAACGGCCGCGTCAACCTCGTCCTCACCGAAAGCGACCTCGGCCACACCTTCACCGTCGACACCGGCAGCACCGTCTCACTCACCCTCCCGGAAAACCCCTCCACCGGCTACTCCTGGCACAAATCCTGGGTGCCACAAACCTCGCTTGCCCTTCTCTATGATATCTACGATCCCGACGAGCCCGTAGCCGACGGTTCCGGTGGCCAGCGCCGCCTGGTCTTCGGGACCCAGAAGCCCGGCACGGTTGTCATCACCGTCCAGTACGGCCAATGGTGGGACGGCGGCACGCAACAAGAGCCGCGGACTGTAACCCTGAACGTGGTCAGATAGCGCCGCGGTCGGCATATCTGGCCGTACGAGCGGCATCCATGCGACCGCAGCGGTCGCCACGCGAGATCTCGCCAATGGAGCCCGGCTTCCAGCCGGGCAACGCGACGGTGGCCGGCAAGCTTGCTTGATTCCCTTCCTCGCCCACCCCACAAGGAGCCCGACATGACCACGCGCATCATCCTTCTCCTCATCCTCCCGGTGGCGCTCACGCCGGCCTTCGCCGATTTCATAATCACCGCCCCCTCCTGCAACCTGATCCTCACCGACGCCGGGCGGGTACTATCACTCACCAACGCCCACGGTGTCGAGTTGTCCGGCGCCCGATTCCCCTTCGCCACTATCACGGTCGGAAGCTCCACTCATGACCCAAGCTCCGCCAGCCTCACCGGCAACACCCTGACTCTCACCTTCGCCGAAACCGGCACCGTCCTCACCTATGAACTCACGCCCACGCCCAACTGGCTGCTCATCCGCCTAACCGCGGTCACCGGCCCCCGGCCCTCGCGCATGACGATGTGCCAGTTTGTGGTCAACTTCCGCGGGAAGCTTGGCCGCCGCCTCAGCGCCGCATACAACGACACCCAGGCAGTCTGCCTCCAGGCCGCCAACCGCCAGCCCGACTGCACCGCCGTCCGAGCCACCGACGGCGGCCCTCTCCTCCTCCGTGCCCTCAACCAGGACGCGCCCGGCCCCAAACTCGAAGGCGCTGCCGTGGCCCTGATCGTCTGCCCCACTGACCGCCTCAAGCCGATCTTGAAGCAGGCTTCCCACGACTTCGGCCTCCTCACCAACGAAGACGCCCGGGGCACGCCGGTCAAGGACACCGATCTCACCCGCGGCTCCTACTGGTTCATGAGTTTCGGCGAAGCCGACGCCGACAAGATGATCGACTACTGCAAACAGTCCGGCTTCAAGCAGATCATGCTAAGCTCCAACGCCTGGTGTGCCAGCCCCGGCCATTACCTCTTCAATGAAGCCCGCTTCCCACGCAAGGAACAGGGCCTCAAGGCCCTCGTGGACAAGTTCCACCGCAGCGGCATCCTCGTCGGCATGCACTGCTTCGCCTCCAAGGTCGCCAAGCGCGACCCGTACGTCACCCCTGTCCCCGACCGCCGCTTCTGGGTGGACAAACAGGACGTCCTCGCCACTGACCTAACCCCCGAAGCGAACGTGGTCAAGGTGCAGGGCGACATCCGCGAGTGGGCCGGCAGCCCCGTCGCCAGGACAAAGATGTGGGAGGGCGGCGTCAAGCTCCACCAGGAAGTCATCATCGACGACGAGATCATCCAGTACGAGACCATCGGCCCCGACGGCCAGTGGAACACCTTCCAAAACTGCAAGCGTGGCGCCTACGGCACCAAACCCGCCGCCCACAAAGCCGGCGCCCAGGCCCGCCACTATGGCATAGACGGCTGCATCAACGGCTACATCATCGACCAGAACACGAGCCTCATCGACGAAACCACTACCCGCCTCGCCGATATCTACAACTACTGCGGCTTCGACATGATCTACTTCGACGGGGGAGAAGACGTGGACAAGACGCGGTTCAACTACTACGTCTCGAACTTCCAAGAGCAGGTCATGCGCAAGCTCAAGAAGCGCCCCATCATCCACATGGGCACGATCATGACCCACCTGCTGTGGAACTCCTTCGCCCGCAGCGCCACTGTGGACACCTACCTAGCCACCCTCCGCGGCCACCTCATCGCCGGCGGCAGCGCCGAGAACTGGCCCACCGTCCGCGGCCACATTGACAGGTCAGTCAACTACGCCGCCAGCATTGCCGAGGACATGATGCCGGGCGAACTCGGCTGGTTCGGGCTCTGGCCCCGCGAAAAGGGCACCGACGGCCTGCAGCTTGACGAGTTTGAGTACCTCATGTGCAAGTCCCTCGGCTACGACCTCCCCATCTCGCTGGAAACCAGCTTCAGCCAGATGGAAATGCACCCGCTCACCCCCGGCCTCCTCGAAATCGCCGCGGTTTACGAAGACCTCCGCATGAACCACAAGGTCGACGCGCAGACCTGCAAGCTGCTGCAGCAAAAGGGCAAAGACTTCGCCCTCATTCTCGACCCCACCAACCCCAGTAGGCCGGGCGGCTCCCCCGGCAACCCCACCCCGCGTAGCGCGGGCGTCTCGCCCGCGCTCCCGACGCGTAGTGCGGGCGTCTCGCCCGCCCCCAATATGACCAGTAGCGCGGGCGGCCCGCCCGCGACCTTCATCCCCGTCGAGACCGTCCCCAACGTCGCCGGCGGCAACGACCTCCGCGCCCAGATCGGCCCCTATGGCACCGGCTCCGCCGCCACCCTCTGGCACTGGCTCCGCGACGCCGAGGTCACGATCCCCCTCCCCGCCCGCGACGTCCGCATCGTGGACATGAAGGGCCGCGAGATCAAGCCGAAGTCATCCGCTGGCAACCTCACTCTCAACGTCGGCAGCCACCGTCTTGCCCTCATCACATCGCTGCCGGTCGAGAAGCTCCAGCAGGCCCTCCAGAACGCGACCGCGACCCACCGTCAGGCGCAGCGTATCTGGATACAAGCCGAGACTGGGAAACTGGTAGGGGAAATGGCTCTGGGCTCAACCAAGGGCCTCAAGGACGAGGGCGCGTTCGGAGACTTCGTGGTCTGCACCGGCAAGCCCAACTTCGATACGGCGAACCCCTGGTACGCCGAATACACCGTCAACATCCCCCACGACGGCAGCTGGGCCCTGTGGTCCCGCGTAATCTACCCCGGCGGCGGCGACCAGTCCTTCGGCCTGTGGCTCCCGCCCGACCCGCTCTCACTCGACGGCGACAACGCCATCGGCAACTGCGGCATCGGCAGTGACAAATGGCACTGGACAGGCCGCGGCGGCGGCTCCACCAGCCCCGTCCCCGGCGCCACCATCCGTCTCAATCTCAAGCAGGGCCCGTTCACCTTCCGCGTCCTCGCCCGCGAAGGCCGCGGCACCGCCCCCACCAACCCGCGCCTCGACCTCCTCTGCCTCACCGATGACGCCGCCGATGAGATAACCGACGAAATGGCCCGGTCTGCGATGAAGTAGCCAAGCGCACCGGTGTCCCGAAGTGGCTTCCACACCGTAGCCCGGCCCTGTCGCTATCGCCGACCCGACTGCCTGTAGGAGCGGTCACCAGACCGCGATCATCACCGACCAACCAGCGCGCCAGCCTCTTCACATTGAACCAATCGGTACGAGCGATCACCACGCGGACGTCGCGTCCGCAGCGCGACCATCCACGACCAGCAAAGCGCAAAACCAACCTCCCTCGCCCTCCCTCCCGTCTCCCGTCTCCCGTCTCCCGTCTCCCGTCTCCCGTCTCCCGTCTCCCGTCTCCCGTCTCCCGTCTCCCGTCTCCCGTCTCCCGTCTCCCGTCTCACGCCTCACGCCTCACGCCTCACGCCTCACGCCTCACGCCTCACGCCTCACGCCTCACGCCTCACGCCTCACGCCTCACGCCTCACGCC
>JBDKRC010000285.1:0-19155 GCA_039683575.1 Armatimonadia bacterium
CTGTAGCACGTCTGCCACTCGCCCCGCTGGCCAACGTCCCATTCCCACCTCAACCAGCGTCCCGATGATGATCCGCACCATCATGTACAAAAAGCCGTTGCCCACCACACTCGCCTCAACAACGTCGCCCTCATGCTTGAGCCGCAGCGACTCTATCGTTCGCACCGATGTCTGCGCTGCTCCACCCGCTGCGCAGAAGGCTGCGAAATCATGCTCGCCCACCAGGCTCTCCCCCGCCTCCTGCATCGCCTGCAGGTCAAGCGGCTCTCGCACATGCCACGCGTACCGCCCAATGAATGGCGAGGGCAACTCGCGGTTCAGGATGCGATACACGTACTGCTTGCGCAGCGCCGCGTACTGCGGGTGAAAGCTCTCCGGCACGACTTCAGCAGAGAGGCAGACGATGTCTCGCGGGAGCAGATCATTCAGTGCTCGCGGCACCCGCTCGGCGGGTATTCCGTGGCTGGTAGTGAAGCACACTACCTGCCCGCAAGCATGCACTCCGGCATCCGTCCGGCTGGCTCCTCTGACCCCGACCTGCTCGCCCAACAGCCGGCTCAGTGCCCACTCCACCTCTGCCTGCACAGTCGGAAACTCCGGCTGAACCTGAAAGCCGGCGTAATCCGTGCCATCGTATTGCACGACCAGGCGCACTTGCCGCATTATCAATTGTCAATGTTGCCCACAACTGGGGCAATTATCTACTCAGACAGCTCAAGGATGGCCATCTGGGACGCGTCGCCGCGCCGCTGACCCGCGGGGATGATGCGGGTGTAGCCGCCCGGCCGATCGGTGAACCGCGGGGCGACCTCGGCAAACAGATGGCCGACGAGATCCGGGTCCGGAATCGTCCGCAATACCTGGCGCCGGGCCGAAAGGTCGCCGCGCTTGGCCAGTGTGATCAGCTTGTCGGCTACGCGCCGGGCTTCCTTCGCCTTCGCCAGCGTGGTCTTGATATGATTGTGCCGAAACAGGCTGGATACCAGCGCCCGCAACAACGCGTCGCGCTGATCTGTCGGCCGACCCAGCCTGCGATGATCCTTTAGATGCCGCATCTCGTCCTCCCAGCAAACTGCTGAAACCCAACTGTGGCCTTGGTGGGCCAACTCTGGGGCTGATATCTAGTCTTCGTCAGCGCTACCGCCGGCCAGGCTCAGATCGTACTGCTGCAGCCTCTCCAGCACTTCGTCCAGCGACCGCCGACCAAAGTTGCGAATGTTGAGCAACTCGTTCTCATTGCGCTGGATCAGCTCGCCCAGCGTATTGATGTTTTCCTTCTTCAGGCAGTTGAAGGTGCGCACTGAGAACTCGACATCCTCAATCGGGGTGTCCAGGATCTTGTTGCGCACTTCATCTTCGGCCGGCACGGCTTCGGCCGGCGCCGCCACTTCCTCAGCAGCGCCAAGGAAGATCGTGATGTACTCGCGCAGATGCCGTGCGGCCTGTCGCAGCGCGTCTTCGGGGCTCACAGTGCCGTTGCCCCAGACCTCGAGCACCAGGCGGTCGAGGTTAGTCCGGCTACCCAGGCGGGTCGGCTCCACGTGGTAGTTCGCGCGAGCTATGGGCGAGAACACTGCGTCAACCGGGATTACGTCCAGAGCTGTCTGCGAGCGGTCACGCTCTTCAGTCGGCACGTAACCCACGCCCAGCTTGACCCACATGTCGATGTTGATCTCAGTCTCGTCGTCGGAGATCTCCAGGATGTGCGCTTCGGGGTTGATGATCTCGACATTCGGCGGCGTCTGGATGTCGGCGGCGAGAACCTCGCCTGCACCCTTCTTCCGTAGATGAACGATGATCTCTTCTTCCTGCCCCTCTTCCGTCTCGCTCGGCGTCACCTTGATCGCCAACTCGCGGATGTTGAGGATAATCTCGGTGGTATCCTCGATGATCCCGGGAAGCGTGGTGAACTCGTGCAGCGCGCCGTTGATCCGAACGTCGGTGACAGCGGCGCCCTCAATGTGGGCTATCAGGATACGCCGAAAGGCATTGCCCAACGTGTCCCCGTAGCCCCGCTCCAACGGCTCGACGGCGAAGCGGCCATACGTGTCCGTCAGTTCCAGCGGCTGCACCTTGGGGTTCAAGCCTTGTAACATGATGATCTCCTAAACAACTGCTATCACGCCAGTGCGGTGCGCGCGCCGGCAGCGCGCGCGGGTGGTACTGCCCACGGGTCTCTTACCGCGAGTAGAACTCCACAACCTGCTGCTCGTCCACCTGCGTATCGATCTGCTCGCGGGACGGGATGGCGTTGATCGTAACGGTCCGGTTCTGGTAATCCACCGTCATCCATTCGGGGATGGGGCGGCCAGCCGCGGCCTTGAGTTCCTTGAACGGCCCGGCGTCCTTGCTGTTGTCCTTGACCTTGATGACATCGCCCGCGCGCACCAGCGCCGATGGCACGTTCATCCGCTTGTCATTGAGCTGGAAGTGCCCGTGGCTGACCAGCTGGCGGCTCTCGGAACGGCTCGAGGCCAGACCGGACCGGTAGATGACGTTATCGAGGCGACGCTCCAGAAGCTGCAGCAGCACTTCGCCAGTAACGCCCCCGGCACGCTCCGCCTGGCCAACATAGCCGCGGAACTGCTTCTCGAGCACACCGTAGATGTACCGCATCTTCTGCTTCTCACGAAGCTGCTTGCCGTAGTCGCTCACGCGCCGGCGCTGCATCCGCTGTTCGCCACCCTGTCCGGGAGGATATGCTTTCCTGGTCTGCGGGCAATGCTGACCATAGCAACGCTGCCCCTTGAGGAACATCTGCTGTCCCTCGCGCCGGCACAGCCGGCAAATAGCTTCCCTATATCGTGCCATTCAGGCCTTCACCTCCAGAAATCCCAGCCTCGCTCGCCCTAGACGCGACGCCGCTTCGGCGCGCGGCATCCGTTATGCGGCACGGGTGTAACGTCCTTGATGTTGACAACCTCAAGACCCGCTGCCTGCAGGGCTCGGATCGCCGTCTCGCGCCCGGAGCCAGGCCCCCGCACGAATACGTCTACCCGGGACATGCCGTAGTCCTGCGCCCGACGTGCCACGTTCTCGGCTGCCTGCTGGGCCGCAAACGGCGTGCCCTTCTTCGTGCCGGAGAACCCGATAGTGCCGGCGCTCGCCCACACTAGAACATTGCCTTCTTGATCAGCAATGCTGATGATGGTGTTGTTGAACGAGGACTTGATGTTCACGCGACCGTACGGGACCTGCCGCTTTACTTTCTTTGGTCCACGGGCGCCTTTTTGCTGTCGCATATTACTTCTGCCTCCGCAGGGTCTACGCTACCCCAGATGGGAAGATACTCGAATGAACAGGAGTCTCCGGCACCGCCGACGCGCCTGTGCGCGTATTGGGTATCGGGGCCGAAGACCCCTACTTGGTCGCTCCATTACGTCTTGCGCAGGGCCTTCTTCTTCCCGGCCACGGTCTTGCGCCGACCCTTGCGCGTCCGCGCGTTGGTCCGTGTGCGCTGCCCGTTTACCGGCAGGCCGCGGCGGTGCCGCATCCCTCGGTAGGTGCCGATCTCCACCAAACGCTGGATGTTCGAGGCCACTTCGCGCCGCTTATCACCCTCGATGGTGTAGTCGCGCTCGATGATCTCACGCAGCTTGGCGGCCTCGTCCTCGGTCACGTCGCGCATGCGCGTAGCCGGGTCGATACCAGCCATCTCCACGATCTTCTTCGCTGTGGTATGGCCGATGCCGTAGATATAGGTTAGAGCGATTCCAACTCGCTTGTCCCGCGGGACGTCAACGCCGACGATTCTTGGCACTGCACTGCCTCCTGGCAATCAACTAAGTCTAGATTATCCCTGGCGCTGTTTGTGGCGCGGGTTCTCGCAGATCACCCGCACGATGCCATGCCGCCGAATGATCTTGCATTTGTCGCAACGCGGTTTGACTGATGCCGTTACTTTCATCGAACTCCCTGCTTCCGTTCAACTCGCTGAGAGCGCAGGCATCCGCTGCCCGCATCTCCACTGAAACCCGCTCTATTTATGCAACCACGTAATCCGACCTCGGGTCAGATCATATGGCGACAACTCTACAGTGACTTTGTCCCCCGCCATGACCTTGATGAACCGCATCCGGATCTTGCCGGACACGTGCGCCAGCACCTCATGCTTGTTGGGAAGCTCCACACGAAATACGGCATTCGGGAGCTTCTCAACTACGGTGCCCAGCACGCGAATCGCCTTTTGCCCCTTGTCCGTCTCTTCTTCCTGGCGGTGCTGCTTGTGTTTCCTCATGCCCCGTTAGCCTTTGTCAAACTGGTTAGTACGAGCGGCTTGTCCTTCGTGACGGCCACTGTGTGCTCAAAATGTGCGCTCAGACGCCCGTCTGCCGTCCGCATCGTCCACCCGTCGCGGTCAAGCTTCAGCTCTGGACCGCCAGCGTTGACCATCGGCTCGATGGCCAGCACCATTCCTGGCCGCAGCTTCAGATCGTAGTCCGCAAACTGACGCGGGCTGTAGAAATTCGGCACCTGCGGCGGCTCGTGCATCTGCCGGCCTATACCATGGCCGACCAGATCCGTCACGCAACTGAAGCCCTGTGCCTCAACGTACTCCTGGATCGCCTTGCTGATATCGCCCAGGAATTTGCCTGCCACAGCCTGCTCGATTCCCACCCAGAGGGCGTGTTCAGTCGCTACCAGCAGACGCTCCGCCTCTTCACCAATCTCGCCGACTGCTACCGTGGTGGCGCTGTCCCCGTGGAAGCCCTCATAGAAAGCTCCTACGTCCAGCCCCACGACGTCCCCCTCCTGCACTACCTCAGTGGTCCGAGGAATGCCGTGAACGACTATATCGTTGATCTCGACACACAGGGTGCCAGGATAGCCGCGATAGCCTTTGAAGCTGGGCACGGCGCCTGCCGAGCGAATCACTTCCTCGGCGATCTTGTCAAGCTCCAGACTGCTGATACCGGGACGCACGGCCTTTGCCGCTACATCCAGGGCCTCTGCCGTGATCTTCCCGGCGAGGGCCATAATCTCAATCTCTTCTTCACTCTTGCGCAGGACCTTGAGGTTGCGCGACTTACCAACCATCTACTACTTGCACTTCCTAACGCCTCGTGCCTGCAGAGCCTCGTCAACGCGCTGCGCCACTTCCGGCGGCGTCGCGCTGCCGTCAATTGTTACAAGGTTGCCTGTGTCGGTGTAGTATTGAACCAGCGGCATGGTCTGTCGGTGGTACACCGACAGCCGCTCGGAAATCGCTTCCACCTGGTCGTCTGCGCGCTGGTAGATCTCGCCACCGCACTGCGGGCACTTGTCACCCACGTCGAGGCCATCGCGATCGATGTGGAAGATCGCGCCACAACCCCGACACATGCGCCGCCCGGTCAGACGCCGGAGTAGCACGTCATCAGGAACCACCAAGTTTACCACAACTGGGGGGTTCATGGCCAGACTTTCCATGGCTTTTCCCAGGGCCTCGGCCTGTGGAAGGGTCCGCGGGAAGCCGTCGAGCAGCACGCCATTGGTCTGAATGTCCTCGGCCGCCAGACGCTCTTGCACGATTCCTATCACAAGCTCGTCCGTTACCAGTTCCCCGGCGTCCATGAAAGCCTTCGCCTTCAGGCCCAGTTCTGTCTGGCCGGCCACCGCAGCCCGCAGCATGTCGCCGGTCGACACGTGCACGACGCAGTAGTCGCTCACGAGCTGCTCGGCCTGCGTGCCCTTCCCCGCTCCGGGTGGTCCCAATAGGATGAAGTTGGTCTGTGCCATGTCTTTCCCGCCTCGGTAGCTCTGCTGCGTTACGACAGGAAGCCCTTGTAGTGCCGCATCAGAAGCTGCGCTTCAACCTGCTGCATCGTATCGAGAGCCACGCCAACAACGATGAGAAGCGAGGTGCCGCCGACCAGCCCGAACGTCCGCACTCCAGTGATATCGCCCACGTAGTACTGCATCAGAGCGATGATGCCAAGGAAGATGGCCCCGGCCAGCGTTATGCGGTACAGGATCTTGTCCAGGTAATCACGCGTCCGCTCGCCTGGGCGGATGCCCGGGATGGCTCCACCGTTCTTCTGCAGGTTCTCAGCGATCTGTTCGGGGTTGAACGTAACCGCCGTGTAGAAGTAGGTGAACACTACCACCATTGCAAAGTAGAGCAGCGAGGCGAACCAGTTCTGGCCAGGGGTGGTGAAGTCCACCATCGCAGCGATTGCATTGCGGACCTGGTCAGACGTGACGGGCAGTATCCGTGCGACCCCGTCGACAAACCCAGGACTGTTCAGGAAGCTCGCAATGGTTGCCGGGAACATGACCACTGAGATTGCGAAGATGATCGGGATAACGCCAGCCTGGTTGACGCGCAGCGGCAGGAACGTTGTCTGGCCGCCCCAGACTTTGTTGCCTTTTACGCGCTTGGCGTACTGGACTGGGATCTTTCGCTGCGCCTGCTGGACCTTGACGATCCCGTAGATCGTGCCCAGGAAGATCAGCAGCAGGAAGGCAATATTGGCCAACCCGATTTCGCGACCCACATACAGGACTGTCGTCTGGGCTACCTGCTGCGGGATCGAGGTCATGATGCCCACAAAGATGATGAGCGAAATGCCCTGACCGATGCCCTTGGTGGTGATCATGTCTCCAAGCCACATCAGGAACGAGGTCCCAGCGGTCATCATCAGGATGCCAAAGATCGTCTCCAACCAACCGCCGGAGTACGCCCCGGCGCTACGGAACCACGTGATCATGCCGGCTGCCTGGATGATTGCCAGACCCACCGTCATGTACTTCGTCCAGGCATTGATCTTCTTCTGGCCGTATTCGCCCTCTTTTTGCAGCTGCTCCAGTTGCGGGATCGCCATCACCAGGAGCTGCATGATAATCGAGGCGTTAATGTAGGGCATGATGCCCAGAGCCAGAACCGAGAAACGCTTCAGCGATCCCCCGACGAATGTGTTGAACAATTCGAAAATGTTGCCGCCCTGGAACAGGTTGGCGAGCTTCTCGATGTCCACACCAGGCATCGGCACGTGGGCACACCCGGCATATACGGCAAACATCGCCATCACAAAGAAGATGCGCTGCCTGACGTCAGGAAGCCGAAGAGCGGTTGCCAGCGCGGCCAGACGCTGTTTCATCCGGCGATCACCTCAACGCTGCCACCCGCCGCCTCGATCTTCGCCTTGGCGCTTTCACTAACGGCATGCGCGCGTATCGTCAGAGCCTTGGTCAACTCGCCGGTGGCGAGGATCTTCAGGCCCTTCTTGCCCATCTTCTTGACCCAACCCAGCTCCTGCACCAGTTCCGGGGTGACCACGGTGCCTGCCTCCAGCCGGTCGAGCTGGCTGAGGTTCAGGATCGAGTGCTGTTTGCGGAACATCCCGATGTTGTGTGACTTGTTCGAAGTCCCACGCAGCTTGGGCGTCCTCATGTAAAGCGGGTTCTGACCACCCTCAAAGCCAGGGCGGACATTAGTGCGGGCGTGCTGGCCCTTGATACCGCGACCGGCATACATGCCCTGTCCGGACCCCAACCCGCGGCCGATCCGCCTGGTCTTTTTGAGCTTGCCTGAAGCGCGGCTTAGTTGACTGAGTTTCATAATTGCTCCCGCCATCCGTACTGCTACTACGTTCATTCACCCGGGGGGGACTGTGCGCTCCCTACGAGAGAAAGAGCTTCACCCACCCGTTTGCTTACGCCGACTCCACCGTGACCATATGCTGCACCACGCGAAGCATTCCGTGCACGTCTGCCGTATCCGGCAACAGCACGCTCTGATGCGGCCGCTTCAGTCCCAGGGCCAACGCGGTCTTGCGCAGCTTGGGCTTTTGGCATATCAAACTTTTGGTCAGCGTGACCTTGATCTTGTTCTCGCTCACTGCTACGGCCTCCTCGAACCGGCTCTGCCGGAATGACGGGTTGCCCGTCCGTTGCCTCTAGAACTCCAGGCCACCCTCACGCGCCGCGTCGGCCAGGGCCTTGACCCGGCCATGGAAGGGGCGCCCGCTGCGGTCGAAGACGACGGCGCTCACGCCCGCGGCCTTGGCCCGCTCAGCAATCGCCTTGCCGATGGCCTGCGCCGCGGCAATATCGCTCTTGCTCTTGAGGCTCTCGCTGATGGTCTTGTCCAGCGTGGTCGCCGCGGCCAGCGTGCGTCCCGTGCTGTCATCAATGACCTGCACGTGGATGTGCCGCAGGCTGCGGAATACCGATAGTCGCGGCCGCTCCGGCGTACCGGATACCTTCCGCCGCACCCGGCTCTTGCGCCGCAATAGGCTCTGTTGCTTATCTCTGAGTCTGCTCATCGTTTCCCTGCCGTATCTGCCGCCTCGTTCGACCTGGCACCAAATCTACCAGCTCAGGCGACTCGCTTTCGCGCACGGTGCGCTGATTTTCGACTAACCGCCGGCCTTCGACTTGCCAGCCTTGCGGCGGACCAATTCGCCCTGATAGCGGATGCCCTTGCCCTGGTAGGGCTCGACCTTCCGCAGCTTCCGGATCTCAGCAGCCGTCTGCCCCACCATCTGCTTGTCCGGACCTTTGACGATTACGTTCGTCGTACCCTCGACCTCGAGCGTCACGGTCGGGCGGGGCTCAACCACCACGGGGTGCGAGAAGCCCAGGCGCAGGAGCAGGTTATTCCCCTGCTTCTCAGCGCGGTAGCCGACGCCGTTGATCTCGAGACGCTTGCTGAAGCCCTCGGTGACCCCCGTCACCATGTTGGCCAGCAGCGCCCGTGTCAAACCATGCAGTGACCGGTTCTCGCGCTGGTCGTTGGGCCGCGTGATGACAATCTTGCCGTCCTCGACCACGATTGTCAGGTTAGGGCTGAAGCTGCTATTGAGCTCCCCACCGGGGCCCTTCACCGTCACGGCATTGCCCTCGGCGACGGTCACCGTTACGCCCTTGGGTATGGGAATGGGTTGTTTGCCAATCCTGGACATGATTCAAATCACCCTTCAAACGCACCCGAGTCCGGGCGCGGCACACTCGCTACCAGATATACCCGATGACCTCGCCGCCGATGCCGCGCTTGCGCGCTTCGCGTGACGTCATGATGCCTTCGCTCGTAGATACAATGCAGACGCCAAGGCCGTTGAAAACGCGCGGCAGCTTGTCCTTCTGCACGTATACGCGCCGACCGGGCTTGCTGATCCGCTTCAGCCCACGCAGAACCGGCTCACGGTTCGCGTCGTACTTCAGCCTGATGCGCAAGCTTTGACCCTTGCCCACGAGTTGGAAGCCACGGATGTAGCCCTCCTCGTGGAGAATCTTGGCGATCTCGCGCTTGATCTTCGACACCGGCACCTTGACGTTGGCATGCTTCGCCTGTGCCGCGTTGCGGATCCGCGTGAGCATGTCAGCAATCGGGTCTGATACCACGCCCGTGCCTTTGACTCCCGCTGTGTCAGTGCTCGCTTGTTTCATGAGCCTATCTCCACCCGACCTGCTCGTATTGGAAGAACGCTCCATCGGGAGCCTTCCTGTGGATGTCGCAGCCATTACCAACTCGACTTCCGTACGCCCGGAATGTTGCCCGACAGTGCATTCTCGCGGAAGCAAATTCGGCACATGCCAAACGGCCTCATGTAGCCGCGCCGCCGTCCGCAGATCATGCAGCGGTTATAGGCCTGCGTCGAAAACTTCGCCGGCCGCTTCTGCTTTGCTATCCAGGATTTCTTGGCCAACTTGCGCCTCCTGATTACCCGACCAAATCAACTTAAGTACCAGGCGTTGCACACGCCCCTCGACCAGCTTACGCCTTGACGAACGGCATTCCCATCAGCTCCAACAGCGCCCGCGCCTCTTCGTCATTCTTCGCCGTCGTCACGATCGTGATGGACATCCCCCGCTGCCGCTCGATGTCATCGTACCCGAGTTCCGGGAAGATGAGCTGGTCGTCCAGCCCGAACGAGTAGTTCCCACGACCATCAAACGCGTTTCGGGATACTCCGCGGAAGTCGCGGATACGGGGCAGCGCGATGCTCAGCACCCGGTCCATGAACTCCCACATCCGCTCGCCGCGCAAGGTCACCCGGCAACCAATCGGCATATCCTTGCGGATGCTAAACGCTGAAACCGACTTCTTGGCCCGCGTGATGACCGCCTTCTGCCCCACGATCGTGGTCAGCTCACGCACCGCGGCGTCAAGCGTATCGGTGTTCTCACGCGCCTGGCCAACGCCCATGTTCACGGAGATCTTCTCCAGACGCGGGGCTTCCCACACGTTCTTGAACCCGAAGCGCTCCATCAGCGCCGGCAATATCTCTGATTCGTATCTGTCTTTCAACCTGGGCATGTTCTTATTGCCTTTCCGCCAATACCTGTCTCAAGAGCCACCGCGGTTGCGGCTACTCGTCGACGTCCTTGTGGCACTTGCTGCACACCCGCACGCCCTTGCCTTCACTCGTCCGCCGCCGCGTCACTCGCGTCGGCGCGTCGCAGTTCGGGCAGACCAGCATCACGTTCGATACGTGGATCGGACCGGGCTGCGTCACGATCCCCGCCTGGCGCATCTGCTGGCTCTGCCGCACGGCCTTCTTGATCAGGTTGATCCCCTCTACCACCACACGCTGATCATCAGGGCGTACTTCCAGAACCTTACCGCGGCGTACCCGGCCCTTGAACGAGCGGTCCTTACCCGCGATGATGAGCACTTCGTCTCCGGCCTTGATATTCTGCTTCCGCTTCGGCATTGTTATCGCTCCAACTATCCTGATCCTGATCCCGGCGCGGCCAACCTATACTACCTCAGGTGCCAGCGAGACGATCTTCATGTATTCCCGCTCGCGCAGCTCGCGGGCAACGGGCCCGAACACGCGCGTCGCGCGGGGGTTCTTCTGGTCGTCGATGATGACAGCGGCGTTGTCGTCGAAGATGATCTGCGTGCCGTCGGGACGCCGCGTCTTCTTCCTGGTCCGCACCACAACCGCCTTGATAACCGTGCCCTTGGGAATCGGGCTCGAAGACGTTACGGACTTGGTCGAGGCGATGATCTGGTCACCGAGGCCGGCATACCGGTGGTAGCCCCGGCCCACGACCCTGATCATGCCGATCTCCTGCACACCCGAGTTGTCTGCAACCTTCAGTCTTGACTCTGTCTGTATCATTGCCTGCTACCTCTAGCGATCTGCCTGCTTCTCAACTCTCCGCAGGGCCACCGACCCCACCCCGCCTAATCCTCCGCCGCCTCGCGAGCCTTCCGTTCCGCCACAATCCCCTCCGCCAGATGCGACGGCACTTCCTGGTAATGCGAGAACTCCATCGTGTAGCTCGCCGCGCCCTGAGACAGTGACCGCAGGTCGGCTGCATACCGCGCCATCTCCGCCAGCGGCACCGAAGCCTTCACTACCACCATGCCCCCGCCAATTGGCTCGGTCCCTTGGATCTGGCCGCGCCGCCCGGACATGTCACTCATGATATCGCCCATGACGGTCTCGGACACGGTGATCGATGCCACCATGATCGGCTCGAGCAATATCGGGTTCGCCTGCTGCAAAGCATTCCTGACCGCGATGCCACCGGCCATACGGAAGGCCTGCTCAGAGCTATCCACCGGGTGGGAGCTGCCATCGTCCAGGATGACCCGGACGCCAACCACCGGTGCCCCGGCCAGGATGCCCTTCTTGAGCCCGTCCTGCACGCCCTTCTCAACCGCCGGGATGAAGTTCGTGGGCACCGAGCCACCCTTGACTTCATTTACAAACTCATTCTCATCAACACCAGGCGGCTGCGGCTCCATGCGTACCCACACATCACCAAACTGTCCACGACCGCCGGTCTGCTTCTTGTGCCGCCCCTGCACTCGCGTGGACTTGGAGATCGTCTCGCGGTACGGGATCAGCGGGTCGCTCAGATTGACTTTGACATCAAACCGGTTCGCCAGCCGCTCGGCCAGGATATCAAGATGTAGCGCGCCCATGCCCGATACGATCAGTTCGTTCGTCTCCGCGCTGCGCTCGTAGTGCAGACCCGCGTCCTCTTCGGCCACACGCGCCAGCGACATCCCGAGCTTGTCTTCGTCCGCGCGGCTCGCAGCGGTCATGGCTGCCGAGTGCATCGGCAACGGCTGCGGCGGCTGCGGGTAGACAATCTGTGCCTTCGGATCGCAGAGCGTATCACCGGTGTGTGCGTTCTCCAGCTTCGACACCGCGCCAAGGTCTCCAGCGACGAGCTCGCTCACGTTCTGCGACTGCTTGCCCTGCATGGTCGCCAGGCCGGAGAGCTTTTCCTTGCTGTTCCGCCGGCTGTTGACCACTGCCATGTCGCTCATGGCCTTCCCCGACGCTATGCGTAGCAGGTTGATTCGCCCCACGTAGGGGTCGCTCATGGTCTTGAAAATGAACGCTGAGAACGTTTCGCTAGCGCTGCAGGACCGCGTCTCTTCATCCTCGCTACCGGGCTTTGTGCCCGTCCAGGCCGCACGTGCGTTGGGTGCCGGGCAACTGCTCTTCATGAACTCCAGCACACCGCCCAGGCCCTTGGCCACGTATGCATCGGAGCACAGTACCGGCACCATCAGCCCCTGCGCCACCGCCTTCTGCAGGCCCTGCGCCAACTCCGCAGCGCTCAACTCGCCAGCTTCCAGATACTTCTCGGTCAATTCATCATCGGTCGCGGCGACCGCGTCTACCAGCGCCTCACGGGCCGCGGACACCTCGTCCGCCATGTCACCGGGGACCTCCCCGGCCTTGATGTCCTTGCCCTCGCCCGTATAGGCCTTCATTGCTACCAGATCTACCACGCCGGCGAAACTGCCACCGCTGCCGATCGGCAACTGTACCGCGACCGCTTCGCAGTCTTTGAGCATTGTGTTCATGCTCTCGACTGCACTGGCGAAATCGGCGTGCTCTTTGGTCATCTTGGCGACGAGGCCGACCACCGGAACGCCCATTTCACGTGCTGTGTTGTATACCTTGATCGTGTGGATCTCCACACCCGACTGCGCGTCCACTACCATCAGCGCTGCGTCCCCCACCTTCAGCGCGTAAGGCACGTCTGCGAAGAATTCCGCGTATCCGGGGGTATCAACGATATTGATCTTCACGCCGGCGTATTCGCAGTGGCACAGGGCCGGGGTGATCGTGATCTTACGGCTTACTTCTTCTGGCTCAAAGTCTGCCGTCGAGGTTCCGGCATCAACGCGCCCCAGCCGGTCAATTGCTCCGGTGGCGAACAGCAACCCCTCAACCAGGGTAGTCTTGCCCGACCCACGGTGACCGATCAGTACCAGGTTTCGTATTTGCTCCGTAGAAAAGGCCACTCGGAATCCTCCAAGCCAAATACATGTCACGTAGTCTCAATTGCTGCTGGCTCGCGCCCAGATCCCTACCGCGCCCGCTCCACGATCTGCACTACACGCCACGACTTGTCCTTACTCAGGGGCCGACACTCCGTGATGATCACGCGATCGCCCTGACGCGCCTCGTTCCCCTCGTCGTGCGCCTTGTACTTGCTGGTCCGGCGCAATACCCGGCCGTACAGCGGGTGAGGCGTCAGGCGCTGGACTGCGACCACAACGGTCTTGTCCATCTTGTCGCTGACTACCGTTCCCTCGAGGGTCCGCTTCTGAATCTGCTGGTCACTCATCTTAGATCAACCCTCGCTCAGCCTGGATCGTCCGGATCCGTGCGATTGCCTTGCGGTACTTGCGGACGCGCTTCGGATCCTCAACCTGCCCCGAAGCCAGTCGGAACCGCAGGTTAAACAGCCCCTCCTGGATGTGGCGCAGCCGCTCTTCGAGCTCTTCCGGCGACGCGTTGCGAACCTGCTCGACAAAATCGCGGGTGCTTTTGGCATTGTCAGGCATTCAGATCATCCTCCCGCGTGATAAATCGGCACTTGATGGGCAGTTTGTGCATAGCCAGGCGGATGGCTTCCTTGGCCACTTCGTGCGGTACTCCACCCATTTCGAACATGATCCGGCCGGGCTTTACCACTGCGACGAAGTATTCCGGGGCTCCCTTGCCCTTACCCTGGCGGGTTTCCGCCGGCTTGCGGGTGACGGGCAGGTCCGGGAAGATCCGGATCCAGACTTTGCCGCCGCGCTGGGCGTAACGGGTCATGGCGACACGGGCTGACTCGATCTGGCGGCTCGTGATCCATGCTGGCTCCAAAGCCTGCAGGCCATACTCCCCAAAATCAAGGTTGCTGCCGCGATAAGCCATGCCGCGCATGTTGCCACGGTGCGACTTGCGATGCTTTTGGCGCTTGGGCATCAACATCTCTAACTACTCCTCTGTCTCGGCGGCGGGTGACTCGGTGTCCTCGTCACCCAGCGCGGCGATCAGCATGTCTTCTTCAGGTGCGGCCATCTCGACGCTTTCAATCTTCGCCGGGGCGGCATCCAACTGCGGGGCGACCGGGGCAACTGCCTGCGGTTCGACGGCCACCGCAGCCTCGGCTGCCGGAGCGACCTCAACTGCTTCCGCAACCGCGGGACCCTGAGGCTGCGATTCCTTCTTCGGGGGAAGGATGTCGCCGCGGTAGACCCATACCTTGACGCCGATGTGACCGTAGCCCGTCCGGGCCTCGGCGCGACCATATTCCACGTCAGCGCGCAGAGTGTGCAGTGGCACGCGCCCCTCGGGGCCAACGGACTCCGAACGTGCGATCTCGGCGCCGCCGAGGCGCCCGCTCACTGCGCAGCGGATACCGCCCGCTCCGAGCCGCATCGCCCGCTCTACCGCCTGCCGCATCGCGCGCCGGTAAGACACGCGACGCTCGATCTGCCGCGCGATGTTGTCGGCCACAAGCTGGGCATTGATATCCGGTTCCTTGGTCTCCTCGACGTTGACCCGAACCTTCTGCCCGATCATCTTCTCGAGCCGCTGGCGCAGCACGTCAACGTCACGCCCGCCCTTACCGATGATGATCCCGGGCTTCGCCGTCGAGATCGTTACCGTGACGGTGTCCGCCGCACGCTCGATGAAAATGTCCGAAATCGAAGCGTTCCGCTGGTTCTCGGCCACGAAGTTGCGCACGCGGATGTCCTCGATGAGTTGGTCGCGGTATCGCGGCCCCTCAGCGAACCACCGGCTGCGTGCCTCGCGGATCACGCCCAGTCTAAAACCGTATGGATGTACCTTCTGTCCCATTAGTGGGTCACTCCGTACCTTCGTCTTTACGCGAACTTGCTTCTCCAACCCCGCTGGGAAGGCCCAGTGAAGCCCGTCCCCTACTCCTCGGCCCCGTCCGTCATCACAACTGTAATATGGCAGGTCCGCTTCACGTACCGGTCTGCCCGGCCGCGTGCCCTGGGCATAAGCCGCGCCATCTTCAGCGCGCCGTCAACCATGACCGTCTTAACTGCCAAGTCCTTGACATCCATCTCGTGGTTGTTCTCGGCGTTGGCAACGGCCGATTCCATGCATAGGCTCAAGGCCTTAGCTGCCGGACTGGATGACACCGCCAGGATCCCGCGCGCCTCGCCCAAAGCCTTCCCGCGCACCAGATCCGCATAACGCTTGATCTTGCGGGGACCGAACCGAACATATTTGGCAACTGCTCTTGCTTCCATCATCCCTGCTCCTTGCAAACGCGCCTATCCCTGGTGGGGCGACCCGAACGGGCCGATTGGACGGCCTGCAACGTGACCGTGTGCGGTCCGCTGCCTGCCCTCTCGCACTCTACCTCTTGCCCGTCGTGCGCTCCGACTTGCCCCCGCGCATTCCGCGGAACGTCCGCGTCGGCGCAAACTCGCCAAGCTTGTGACCGACCATGTTCTCGGTGATCAGAATGGGCACATGCTTGCGCCCGTCGTGAACCGCCAGCGTGTGGCCGAGCATCTCGGGGAAGATGGTCGAGCGTCGCGACCAAGTGCGGATCATCCGCTTCTCCCCGCTGTCGTTCATGGCCTGGACCTTGGCCAGCAGCTTTACGTCTGCGAAAGGTCCTTTTTTGATTGATCGGGACATCCGATAACCTCCGGAATACCTGCCTGGAAGGGCCGCGTCGGCCCCCCACTAAACTACTTTGCGGTCCGCTTGCGAACGATGTACTTGCTCGATGCCTTCCGCACGCTCCGCGTCTTCTTGCCCAGCGTCTTCTTGCCCCATGGCGACCGCGGGCTGTCCAGACCGATCGGTGCCTTGCCCTCGCCACCACCATGCGGATGGTCCTTCGGGTTCATGACAACTCCGCGCACCGTCGGCCGCACACCGAGCCACCGCGTCCGCCCAGCCTTCGCGTTCCGCACATTGCCATGATCTACGTTACCGACCCGTCCCATCGTCGCCCGGCACTTCTGCGATACCATGCGCATCTCACCCGAGGGGAGCCGCACTGTCGCGTAGTTGCCTTCCTTGGCTACAAGCTGCGCCTCGGCGCCGGCACTGCGAACCATCTGGCCGCCGCGTCCGGGGGTCAACTCGATGTTGTGGATGGTGCTACCAAGAGGGATGCGCTCCAGCGACAGGCAGTTACCCATCCGGGCCGGTGCGCCCTCGCCGGACTGCACCATGTCGCCCTTGGCCAACCCCAGCGGCGCCAGGATATAGCGCTTCTCGCCATCGAGATAGTGCAGCAGGGCGATGTTCGCCGAACGGCCGGGATCGTACTCGATCGCCGCAACCTTGGCCGGCACGCCGTCCTTGTTGCGCTTGAAGTCAATGTCGCGCACAAGCTTGCGGTGTCCGCCGCCCTGGTGCCGGACAGTGATCTTGCCGGTGTTGTTGCGACCCGCGGCCCGCCTCTTGCGGAAGCGTAGCGCCTTCTCGGGCTTCTTGTTGTCTACCTCGCGCACCACGGTCGTCAACGACCGTTGCCCCGCAGAAGTCGGTTTGTATTCCTTAAGAGCCATGTTCACCTACTCCTTGCTGATAGCGGCGTCCTGTCTGCTACTGCGCGTCCGGGTTACTTCCCCGGCAATCCGTTCTGCGGTAGCTTGGCTCGTACAGTCGCCACGCCAGCCGGTAGACCTAGAGTCCACCCTCGAGAATGTCGATACTTGATCCCGGAGCCAACGTCACGATGGCTTTCTTCCACCGCGCCGTCTTGCCTACCCGGTACTTGTAGCTTCGCCGTCGCGCCTTGCCCTGCACGTTCATGGTGTGAACAGCGAGCACTCGGACGTTGAAGATGGCCTCGACGGCCTGACCGATCTGGATTTTGTTCGCGCGGGGATCAACCTTGAACGAGTACTTGTTCGCCTCGGCGGACTCCCGCATGCTCTTTTCCGTCACCAGGGGGCGCAGAATTATCGCCCGGTGGTCGATTGGACCGGCAATGCCCTTAAGCATCAGCGGAGCCTCCTCCCGTCAGGGCCGCCAAGCCGGCCTGGGTAAAGATAATATAGTCGGCCCATAGCGCGTCACGGGTGTTCAGATGCGGCGACTCCCGCAGCACCACGCCCGGCAGGTTACGCGCACTCTTATAGTTGTTGTCGTCTATGGCCTCGTCGCGCGAACCCATGATCAGGACCCGGCCCTGAACATGCATCCCGTCAAGCAGCGCGACCATGTCCTTAGTCTTGGGCTGCTCGAGAGCGAGACCCTCGATCACCAGAACCTTGCCACGCCTGGCCAAGGTCGACAGTGCGCTGTAAAGAGCCGCCTGTCGGGCCTTCTTGGGCATCACTAGGACCCTGCGGTCGCCCTGAGGCGGGAACGCCGCGCCACCACCGACGAAGACCGGTGCGGAACGTGCGCCGTGCCGCGCGCGCCCGAGCCCCTTCTGGCGGTACATCTTCGCTGTGGTCATCGAGACTTCGCCACGGGACTTGGCCCGGCCGGCCTTGCGGTTCCGGTGCGCGTCAACGACCATGACCGCCTGGTGCACCAAGTCGCGGTTCAGCGCCGCGCCGAACACGGTCGCGGCTACCTCGAGCTGACCCACCTTGTGACCTGAGTTATCATAAAGCGCTAGCTGCGGCATAGAACTCATCCCTTCGCAACATCCTGGGGCCGGTAGATGGCCAGCAGGCCGCCGTTGGCCCCCGGCACCGCACCCTTGATCAGCAGCAGGTTCCGCTCCGTGTCCACGTCGACAACGGTCAGACCCTTGGTCGTTACCGTCTCGGCGCCCATGTGGCCAGGACTGCGCTTGCCGGGAAATACCCGAGCGGCGTCCGTCGCCCCAGCCGACATCGGCTTGCGGTGGATCTTCGAAGCACCATGCTCCATCGGGCCACCTACAAAGTGATGCCGCTTCATGCCGCCAGCGAATCCCTTACCCTTTGAGGTGCCCTGGATGGTTACCGTATCGCCCTTGGCGAAGACATCAACCTTGATCTCAGACCCAGCCTCCAGCTCGTTCACGCCCTGCAGGCGGAACTCCCGCAGGTACCGCTTAGGCGTGATACCCTTCGACTGGAAGTGCCCCATCAACGGCTGGTTGGTGCGATTGCGCTTGCGCTCTTCAAACCCCACCTGGACAGCGGCGTAGCCGTCCTTCTCCGCGCTCTTGCACTGCACTACAACACAGGGCCCGGCCTCGACGACGGTGACGGGCACTACCCGGCCCTGGTCGTCGAATATGCGCGTCATTCCGATTTTCTTGCCCAAAATTGCTGCTGGCATCTCTGTCACCATTCATCGGCTGTGGGAGCACGAGC
The DNA here is from genome assembly GCA_039683575.1 of Armatimonadia bacterium. Lineage (GTDB taxonomy): Bacteria > Armatimonadota > Zipacnadia > Zipacnadales > UBA11051 > JAJFUB01. Next base: position 18,494 of record JBDKRC010000285.1, read on the forward strand.
TATTATACTCGCCTCTTCGACCTCACTCGCGTAGCTGGGCTCTGTGCGAACCAACTACTCGGCACGGTCTGAACTAGCCGCTCGAAGTCTTGATCGATACATCAACCCCACTCGGCAGGTCCAGCTTCATCAGTGCATCGACTGTCCGCTGCGTCGAGTCGAGAATGTCAATCAGCCGCTTGTGCACGCGAATCTCGAAGTGCTCCATGGAACGGCTGCTGCGGCCCAGGGCCGTCGGCTTGACGACGCAGTGCACGCTCTTGTCCGTAGGCAGCGGGACCGGACCGGCGATGCGAGCGCCACTGCGCTCAGCCGTCTCCACGATCTTCTGCGCGGACCGATCGAGGATCTCGTGGTCAAAAGACTTGAGCTTGATCCTGATCTGATTGGTTCTTGCCATCGAAATCCTTCTCCTCGCGGCCACTGTCGCTTGAGACGCGCCCTGAGGCGCATGGGGTGGGGCCTCTCTCGAGGCCCCACCGCCTCGTTAACTTAGTCAATAACCTTCGTAACAACCCCGGCGCCTACCGTGTGGCCACCCTCGCGGATGGCGAACCGGACGCCCTCTTCCATCGCAACCGGCACGATCAGCTCCGCCGTCAGCGTCACGTTGTCACCAGGCATGATCATCTCAGTGCCCTCGGGCAGGTTCGCAACGCCAG
>JBDKRC010000286.1:0-29455 GCA_039683575.1 Armatimonadia bacterium
GACGGCGAAGCAGATGATTCTGGGGGATGTAAGAGGCGCCGACAACGTCGTCGTAGAGCGAGGGCGCATGGGGCTGAGACTTGTGCTGCAAGCAGATCACCTCAACCAAGGATTCCCTTGAGACAAAACGATACCTGCTTGCTGTTTTTCAGCGGCTACATGATCGCGATGACAACCAACAACTCGATGAGGGTGAAACCGTGCCGTTTGAACATGCCTTTACGCCTCCTTGTGTGGTTGTAGACGATTGCTACACTGCAAAGTTACGCACAGGCGAGGGCGTTGTCAACATATTCTTCTGAATATGGTATCTGTTAGATAATCACATTACCCATTTTCGGGGGATTTCACCGGGGACCAACCGTGGAAAAGCCAGAGGTAGAGTGCGATTCCGGACAGGGCACCGAAGGCAAGCCTGATTTGGTCGCTATGGAAGGGGCCTGTGGACAGGGGGCTGAGCAGGCCCTCTACCAGGCCGGCGAAGATGAACATGGGGATGGTGCCAAGTGCGAGCTGGCCGGCCTGGCGGGCGGCGACCATGAGCGCATCGCGGCGGAGATAGTCTCCAGGGTTGATTAGTGCGTATCCGAGGCGCAGGCCGGCGGCGGCGGCGATGACTACGGCGGAGATCTCCACGACGCCGTGGGGGGCCACTATGGAGAGCATTACGAGCAGCTTTCCGTGATGGGCGCCCAGACCGAGGGCCGCGCCGAGGTGAAGGGCATTGCGTGCGAGGACAAAAAGGGTCCCGACACCCCAGCCAATGCCCAGGGCAAAGCATAACAAGGCTACTTGAATATTGTTTGTCATCAGAAAGCCCGAGAAGCCGCCATGCCCCATGCTCCTGGCGGTATCGGCGAAGTATTCCCCGGCCGGCTTGTTTGACTGCAGGAACGTCCCCATGGCCTCTTTGAGGCCCGCACCGCCGATGATGGTAGCCCAGTCGGTGTTTTGGGCGGTGGCGACATAGCCGATCGTGCCGCCCGCGATAAGCACCCCGAGGGCGAAGAGCCAGTATGGCAGACATTCCCGGAAGGTTGCGGGGACGGTGGCGCCGAAGAATTCGAGGAGTTGCAGCTTTCGCCCGGCGCGGCGGGCGTAGAGACGATTGTGGGCGCGCCCGACGAGTTGGTTGAGGTACTGCACGAGGTCTTCGCGGCGGCGAGCGCGGGCGAGGGAGAGATCGCTGGAAGCCACGCGGTAAAGGCGGCTTAGCTCGCGCAGCTCTTCGGGCGACAGCGAGCGCAGGCCGCCCTCGTAGTCGCACTTTTCGAGCAACTCAGTCAGCCGGTCCCAGTCCGGTTGTTTATCCTGTGTCAGAAAGCTCATCCTTCCCCCATGACCGACGATCATGTGCTGATAGAGACGCCGGAGCACATTGAGGTTGACTACGAACTGGCAGGGCTTGGTTCGCGCGCGCTGGCCGGGATACTGGATACGGTCATCCAGGGGCTGCTCACGGCCCTGGTCGTGGCTGGGCTCGGGTGGCTGGGCGACAGGTACAATATCGAGGCCGCGTTGGGCATAATGTACGCGGTCATCATAGCCACCATGGGATTCCTCGCCGCCACTGCGTACTTTGTAGTGAGCGAGATGCTGATGGACGGGCAGAGCCCGGGCAAGCGCATGGCGGGCCTGCGGGTAGTCCGGGACGACGGGAGCCCCATCACTTTCCTTGATTCAGCGCTCCGTAATATCATTCGCGTTGTAGACATGCTCCCCTTCTTCTACAGTGTCGGGCTGATCGCCATGTTCTTCTCCAAACACGCCAAGCGCCTGGGAGACATGGCGGCAGGGACGATCGTGGTGAAGGAGCGGCTGTTCGAACCGCCGGGGCAGGTGACAGAGGAGGGGGAGAGGGCAGAGGTAGTCGGGGCACCGCTGGAACTGATGGCCCGGCTGCGGACGGTGATGCATATGCTTGGCCCGGAGGACTACCAGACGGCTGAACGCTTTCTGGAGCGGCGGTACGAGCTGGAGAGGGAGACGCGCGAGCGGCTGGGGCGGCAGATGGCGGAGGGCCTGCTGGCGCGTGCGGGGCTGGCGCCTGAGGAGCAATATCCTCCCGAGGTGGTGCTGGAGGCGCTGGTGGAGCTCCAACGAGGCAGGCCGCTGTAGAGACGGAGTACCGCGAAAGATACGGGGACAGGCTGGATGGCCTGTCCCCGTTTCGTTTGCTTACATGTGATAGCCGGGCTCGGAAGAGCCCTTCTACCATATCCTGACGACTAGCCCTCGAAGCCTTCTGACTCCTGCCGGGCTACGCCAAGACGCTGCAGCGCGCGCTCTGCGGAGTTCGATACCTGCGGCGAGGGGTCGCTCAGGGCGCGCACCAGGACCCGCTGGGAGGCTTTGTCGTGGAGCTTGCCGAGGGCCACTACGGCGGCCCAGCGGACGTCGGGATCCGGGTCGGCAGTCTCATCGAGCATGGCCGAAAGCGACTGCACGATGCTCGTGGCAACTTCCGGCGCAAGCGGGGCCTGCTTGGCCTCCTTGGCGGGAGCAGCGATGCGCCCCAACTGAATGGCGGCGTCGCGCCGGACGCTGGCATCGCGATCGAGAGTGGCCTGATTGAGCGCGGGTACAACCGCAGGACTTCCAACCCAGCCCAGGGCCTCGACCGCAAAGCGACGGACTTCAGGAACCTTGTCGGTTGTCGCGGCCGAAGCGATCTGCGGGACCACGGGGGCAGCTGGGACAGTAATCAGTGCGGCGGCGGCGCGGCGGCGGACGTAGGCATCGGGATCCTTGAGCGCGGCAGCCAGCGGAGCGGCGGCTGAGGCCTCACCAAGGTAGCCCAAGCCCTGGGCGGCGGTTTCGCGCGTGGCGGGGTAGGGATCATTCTTGAGCGCCCAGAGCAGGGGCTGCAGGCCGGTGAGATTGGCTTTGCGGTCGCCCATGATCTGGCGGTGGGTGGTCTGGGCCTGGCGCGCGAAAATGTCGATGCTGGGGTTGTAGCCAGCGCAGATGAGGCCTATGCACATGGCGGCAGCGTGGCGCTGCGGGCCCAACTTGCTCTCGTAAAGCGTCTTGATGAGGAAGGGCAGGGCGGGAGCGCCCTGCGCGTGGAGGGTCAGCGCGGCCTTGGCGCTGGCATCATTGTCAGGCTGGCCCAGCAGCATAACCAACTGCTCGTTTCCGGCCTTGCCGGAGGCGGCGAGCATCTGCGTGAGGCTGATAATGGCCATGGAGCGCAGGCCGGGGTCGGGGTCTTTGGCATACTGGCGCAGGGTCTGCTCAACGACGCCACCGGGAGGGAACTTGGCCAGGGCCAGCAGCGCAGCCTTGCGGACGTCGGGACTGCGATCAGTCTTGGAGATCGCGATGATTGGCTCGGGCTCCAGGTCTTCCACGCCCTGCAGGATGCCGACGGCACCGGCGCGGACTTGTTCACGACGGTCGGTGCGGGCGAGGGTCATGACGTAGTCAACCATCGGCTTGCGCAACTGCGCGTCGCGCTGGGTGACTACCATCTTCTGTAGTTCCTCGAGGCCCTTCTGAACACCGTGGCTATCCTCGGAGGAGATCATGCTCTTGATCTGCGCAAGGGTGACCTTGGGCGCCTCTTCCTTCTTCTTCTCTTTTTCCTTCGCCTGCTCCTCAGCCTTGGCTTCAGCCTCTTTGTCATGTCCAGCAGTGGACGGAGGCGGGGCGGGAGCGAGCAGAATAGTGAGCCCGACCAGAAGAATGAGGGCGCCGGCAATCAACAGCGTCCCGGTCTTGATCTTCATGACAGATGCGTCCTCCCTTGCCATAGCGCGCAAACGCGGCAGGAAAAGCGGGGCCAAGGCCCCGCCGTTTTGTGATGCCTGAGGGGAAGATGGCGCGCCAGGCGCAGTGCCACTCTCCACACAGGGGTACAACGTTCGTCGCGGGGGAGTGGGTTCCCCACGGGCGCGATAATCGCAATCGCGTGGGTCGGTTCGTCTCGAACCGACACCTGGTTTGGTGGGTGTGGGACGCACCGACCGACGCAGAAGGGGTTAGCGCAGGTTATGCAGCAGCCGCAGCCCGCACTCCACGATCATCTGCTCGCTCTCCGGCCGTAGCATCGTGTCGCCGTAGAAGCGGATGGCGTGGGTGACCTCGTAGCCCCCTTCGCCGAAGGCGGCCGCAGTGGGGACGTAGCCGACGTTGCCGTTGGTGTACGCCATGGTGGCTGTTTCTTTGTAGCCAGGAGCGCGGTCCATGTTGAGGGCGTACTCGACGAAGACTTCGCCGGGCAGGCCGACCAAGCCGAAATCGCCGATACGCATAGCCTGAACCTCGAAACTGCGTGTCAGGCCCGTAGCGCCGGCTTTGGCCAGTTCGAGGATGCGTTCGGCCCACTCGATGTCCCCGGCATCCATCATGGCGATGCCACGATTCGGGTTTTCGCGGGCGGCGGCGGTTTCTCGGATGGAGGCAAGCTGCGCCTCCGCTTCTTCAATCGTCGGCGGGTCGAAGCATGGCAGTTGCAGCACCTCGGAGGCGCAACCGAGGGTGAGTTCGGCTTCTTTCAGGCAGTATTCCGCTGCCTTGGCGACCGCGCCCGCCATTACCCGGCCCTGGGCCTCGGCTATCTCATAGGTTCCGCGGGGATCGCTGTTGATATTGCCACAGCAGCCCTGGCCGAACATAGCAACGCAGCCCTCGCCATAGATGGCTTCCACGGCGCGGCGGGCGTAGCCTGGCCAGTCGGCGGTGATATCGAGCCCTGAGAGGGTCACGGCGTGAGCGGCGTGGACGAAGTAGCGGGCGATGGGCTTGCCCTCCATGGTGTCCACGGAGATGACGTCGGCCCAGGGAGCCGTTACACCGGCGTCGTTGCGACCGATGATCGTCTGGCCGGCCTTCACGGTGCGGCGGTTGATGCCGACGGCGACAGGTTCGCGCAGATAGCCAAGGGCAGCCGGCCGGCGCTGATCGAAGGCCATCTTGCCCAGGCCGATGAGTTTGCGCTTGAGGACCGCAAAGTACTCCTGGTCTACCTTCCCGAGCGACCTGATGCAGGGGGTAGCCGGGCCGGAGTGGGTATGGCTGCAGCCAATCATGATGTTCCCGGCTGGAATGGCGGTGAGGGCGCTGATCTCCTGGCGGATCTCAGCGACGGAAGCGTCGTCGATGCCGATCAGGTCGCAGGTCATGATCAGGAGGGGCAGGTTGCTTTCGAGGTACAGTGCACCGGCGTAGAGATCGTCGTGCAGAGCGACGGAGGCGCCTTCGCGGGCTCCGAAGCCGCAGAGATCTACTCCTACGGGTGGGGTGATGACGACGCTGGCGGCACCGGCTTTGAGTTGGGTAGGCATAGCTTGGATCCTTGTAGAGTTGTAGCGTGATACAGACGGCGACGGGGCCGGATGCCGACGGCGAGACTGCCAGCATTCGGCCCGTCCGTAGAGACGACCGTGAGAGAGCTGCGGGCTACCCTGAGAGGAGCACCCCGACGCCGACGAGGACGCCGAAGGCGGCCAGGACTGTCAGGACGATGCTACCCCAGAATTGGTAGGCCCAGTTGTGGCAGGTGTGAATGGTGCCATCTGGCAGTTGCACCCGCCAAAGCTCGAGATATGGGGACGGATAGCGGCGATACCAGCCTTGGGCGACGACATTCTGGCCCACGAACGAGTCGGCCCTGAACAGGCCGAAGAGGAACTCGAAGATCCTCAGGGGCTGGCGGTAGTCCATGACCATGAAGCCGGTCTCGTCCTGTACGACGAGGTCCTCGCTCCAGTACAGACCGGGGATGCCACGGCCGATGATGCGACCGCGGAGGGTAGCCGGGTGACAGCGAATGTTGGAGACCTTGACCTCGCCGACGAGGTCGGCGACGTTGCTTGATTCAAAGCGATTCTTGGGGTAGGCAAACAGCATCCGAACGATGTTGCCCAGCGCAGCGCCGCCCACGGCGAGAGCGACGGTGAGCACGGCCGCTTGCCCGGTGACTCCGGCCATCGCCAAGCCTGTAACCGCACCGGCGATCAGGCCCAGCAGCGGCAGGTACTGGAAGAAGACGTCGGTTGCGAAATCATCCCAGTAGCTCTCGGAGGGGCGGGGAGGCAGGTCGTAGAGCGGTCGCTCGCCCATCAGGTGTGAAAGGCCCTGCAGGTGCCGGATGCGCCTGGCCGGCAGCGGGTGTGAGGACGAAAGCTCAGCGATCATCGCCCAGGGGTTCCAGATGTCCCATTTCATGGCGTTGATCGTGGTAGCGCTATCGTACGTATGTGTTGAGGCGCTGTAGCTGGCCGCGGACGAGAGAGCCATGGAGTTGCCAAACCTGGGGTCGAAGATGCCCATCATCTTGCTGCCCCCGGAGGCGACGAGCGAGACGGCGCCCCGCCCCTGCTGCTGGGCAGCGGCGGGTTCGGCGCGGGCGAGGCCGTAGGCGATCTTGACCAGCGAGGAGGCGAGCAGGTTCGGGCTGCCGGTGACGACGCAAGAGAACTGGTCGGCGTAATACTCGCGGGTGCGGGAGAGGAAGAGCACAATGTACTGGCTGATGATGTAGGCGACGAAGGCGGTGACGGCCACGGCCATGACAGGCGCGCCTGCCTTGCGCACCTTGCCACCCCACTGGAATCCGAAGCGGTAGATGACGTAGAGGACCAGGGGCACGGTGGCGGCGACGGTCATCACCACAAAGTCCCAGTGCTTGATGTGGCCCAGTTCATGGGCCATGACCGCCCCTACCTCGTCTTCGTTGAGCATGTCGAGCAGGCCGCGGGTGACCACAAGGCGCGCATCGCCGGGGTAGTGGCCAAAGGTGAAGGCATTGGGATTGCCGTCCTCGATCACGCCGAACCGCGGGACGGGAAGGTTCTTATGGAGGCACATGTCGCGCAGGCGCTGAGCAATCGAGCCGCCGAGTTGCTCCGGCTCGATCCAGTTGATGCGCAGCATCCATTGGAGGATGTACGGCGAGATGGCGAACTGGAGCAGAGATATCGCGATAGTGCCGCCCAGCCCGATCCAGAGGGCCGTGTTTGACGGGAGATCCATCGCCACAAGCGCGGCCATCAGGATGGCAAACAGCAGGCCAAACAGCGCGCCGAGCACCATGAACGACCGGAAGGCCAGATGTAGCATCTTTGCGACCCCCTATGGCGGATTATCTGGTTGTGATCTCATACCAGACTGTCGGAGCGTTGAGTTCCAGTGAATCGGCGGTGGCGGGAAGCTCCTGCTGGCGAGCACCGGTGCCATCAAGGGCGTAGGCCACCAGCTTGCGGCCCGGCATGGTCAGCTTCACAGGCACTGCTTCCGCGATGGTCGGACCGGTTCCCCAGGCTTTGCCGACGGTGCGACGGTCAGCACTCCAGCCCATGTTCTGGTTCTCCACCCGTGACATGACCACCAGGAGCATGCGCTTGGACTGCGTGAGCGGCAGGTCGTCCATGCTAGTGAGGGCGACGGCAGCCCAGCGATTGCTGGTCGGGCCGAGGTCGAAGGTGAGGTCGCCGATCTTGAGCGTCTGCCCGGCGATATGCCCCAGCGCCAGCTTCGTCTTCGGCGTGTCCACGCGGTAGAGGCTGTCGTCCTGCCCGCCGCGCCACAGAAGCTGGCCGGTGTCCGACTGCTGCTGATTGCCCTCGGGCACCTTCACGCGGTCAGCGGTGATATCCTTGGCCTTCGTCCACTGCAGCGCGATCCGCCTGGTGATGGAAGTCTCGCGGGGAACATCGTACTTCGTCCAGACACGGTCGGAATCCTTCAGATCCTCAGCCAGGAGGTTCGCAACCTCGCTTCCGGGTACCCGCATGACGGCGAGACCACGAGCGGGCGACATGTCGCCACGAATGAAGAGGTTGGCCGCCACGGGAAAGAAGGCGACCGGTGCGGGATCGGTGATCATCTGGAAGTAGCCCTGGACCCTGGCCGTTGTCCAATCCGCGGGTGTGCTGCCATAGTCGAACTGGAAGATACCATCCCAGTCCTGCAAGCCGGCAAAGGAAGCAGCCATGGGGATGCCCTCGGCGCGGCAGTCGCCCGGGGCCGGGTGGTTGTACTCGCTAACGGTGAAGGGCTTGCCGAAGATTCTATAGCGGGCAAGGCCAGTGAGCGTGTCCCTGCCCAGCGCCGCGGTCATGGGCGTATTGGCGATGAGCCAGTTGCCCCCGTCCCACGGCTTGCCGGGGAAGCTGGGGTGTTGCCAGTAGGCGTGGGCGTCTATGTAGTCGAGTTGCGACTCGCGCCAGGCCCCGCCGAGGCCACCGTAGGTGTCCTGGGTGTCAATCACGCTCGCCCGTAGCTTCAGATCCTTCTTCAGGTAGTCATACATGCCCGAGGTGTATTTGCGCTCGAGGTCCATGATGAAAGCGAACCAGTCGCGGCGGGCTTTCGCGGTGCTGGAGGAGGTGGGGAAGAGGACAGTGCCGGCCTCGAGGCTCTGATCGGGGGGCAGACCCAGCAAGCCGCCGGGCTTGAGGCTCAGGTCAGCCAGCCACACGTCGCCGAGGGTGTTTTGGCAGTTGAAGCTGATGCGGTTGTGGTCGGGCTTGGGATCACGGGCGCGGAAGGTGAACTGGTAGGCGCGCCACTGGCTGTCGGCGGTGACGCGGGCATCGAGACCAATGCTGCGCCAGTCGGCAACGTCGTAGCGGGCGCCGATGTAGACCTCCCGCTTCGGGTCGGCCTTGATCCTGAACGAGACCGTGTAGAGCTTTCCCGCCTCGAGGCTGTGGCCGACCTGGTGAATCTGAAAGTCCCAGGAATTGGTGCCAGGCTTCACCAGCCGGGCGTGCAGAGCCTTGCCCACTTCGGGGTCCTGAACTACCTCGAAGACGTCTTCTCCTGGGTGACGGGTCTCGAGGACGAACTCCTTCGTGCCCTGGCTGAGGTCCTGGTTGCGCAGCAGCTCTTGACCGAGGGGCTCGCTGCCCTCGTCCCAGGCACGGCGCAGTTGCTCGGTGTTCTGATAGCGGGACTTGAGATAGTCGATCCAGTAGCCGCGCAGTTCGCTGATATATGGCTCTGGCAAATCATGCAGCGTGCGGTCGAACGCGAAGCCGAGAAGGCTGTTTTCGTTGTTCATCTCGACCAGAGCCACGCATGGCTCGTTCACATACTGGGTATTGGTGTAGGAGTTGGTATGGGTCAGCAGGTCGCGAGCGTAGTTCTTCTGCATCGCGATCATGCCCGCTGCGAAGTTGTCCACGCCCTTGCCGTATGAGGGCAGGAGCTTGCTGTTGGGAAAGCCGTCGCTGTCGTCCAGAGTGCGCGACACGTGGAGGTTGAGGTTGACGTAGATGCCCTGCTGCTTGAGTTGGTAGATGAACCAGTCCAGGCGGTCAAGCTGCCCGGCGTCGAGGTGCTGATGGTCCTTGAAGGCGGGATCCCAGATGCCCCGCGGGGTGAAGGCGTTGTCCATGTGATGGAAGCGGACACAGTTGATCCCGAGGGAGGCCATGCGGGCCGCGATGCGGGGGGCAAGCTCTTTGTCGGGGAAGGCAGTGGCAAAGGTGACGTTCGTGCCCAGGAAGCGCAGGCGCTGGCCCTTGCCATCCACGAAGCGGCCATCGCGGACGGTCACAAAGCCGTTTTGGCCGGCAGGAACTGGCGAGGCGGGAGCGACGTTGCAGACGCTGCCGGGAGCAAGCTCAGAGATAACGAAGGGGAACCAGCCGGCGGGGACATCGGCCAGAGCGGGAAGGCTCAGGGAGACGCAGATGATGAGCCAGAGGAGCCTCATGTGTCACCTCACAAACGGGAGTCCAACCCCGGCGCCTGTCGACGTGAGTGGGTAGGTTCGAGACGAACCCACCCACTCGCCTTGTTTGGGGGGGCTACTTCGGCTCCAGCAAGTTGACTACGATCTCCGGCCCCTTGCTGCCATCAGCCTGCAGCGTGTAGGCATGCAACTCATACCGCAGCTTCGGGGGCACCCCTCCACCGCTGAAGCTCACCCGCGGGGTTGCGATGCGGAACGTGAACTCACCCGTGACACTGGCGCGGTTGCGGATTCCCGGCACCACGCGCAGTTGCTCGCCGGTGTCGGCATTCAGCACTCTGGTGCTGATCACGACGAGTTGGCCGGGGCCAGTTCGCCCGATGATCTCGATGCTGGGCCCAACGGTGTCGCCGTCTCTGGGCTGCGTCAGGGTGATCACATTCGTCGCAGCGGGCGGCCCGACAGGCCCGGAAGCCTGGCCGGACGCTGCGTTGCTAAGGGCGGAGGAGAGCTGTCCGGCGTCGTTGGCGGTGAAATAGCTCCCGCCGCCAGCCTTCGCGGTGTCCTGTAGGTACTTCTCAGCCTCGGAGCCGGCCGTGATGTCGAAGCCCACGGCGCTGATGGAGAGCTTCATCTGGGTCTGTTGCAGGGCCTGAGCGGCCTGATTGGCTGCCTGCTGCACGGTCTCCCCGTTGACTGATAGCTCCTCGGACTCCTTGGAGAAGTCATATTGTGCCAGGGCCGCCGTGCAGACTAGTGCGGCGGCAATAATCGCGAATGTCAGCTTCTGGAGCATTATCGGCCTCCTTGAGCGGGCATCTGCGCGGGCTGCACGGTGCGCATGAGCTTCATTAGCTGTGCGGCTGCCTCAGGCTGGCTGATTCCGCCATGTTCGGGACAGTTGTCCTGACCATCACACAGGATTACCATGCGTCCGGTTTTGCCGCGCCCGCGGGTCGTGAGGTAGGTGAGAGCCTTCTCGCGACCGTAGGTGAGCGGGGTATCGCCACCGTCGGAGAGCGCATCGGCGGCGGCCTTGATCTTGTTCGGGTCCATGGTGAACCGGCAGACGGCGTTGACGCCGCAGCCACCAAACCGTACCAGGCACCATTCCGTCTTCTTATCGTTGGTCTGATCCACTGAGGTCTTGACGGCCGCGATGGCGGAGCTGATCTTCGCGCCGCTCATGCTTCCGCTGCAGTCCACGAGGAAGAGAATCGACAGCTCGGGCTTGCCTGATAGAGGGCCTGCCCAGTTGGCTTCGACCGTCATGTTACGCTCGGGCCAGCCAAACGGGCGCTTGTCGTTCTTGTTAGCCATCACGATACGGACCTTGGCGTTGTACTCCCCACCCTTGCTGGCGTCGAAGGGCACGCTTACGACGCACTTGCCCGCCTTGCCGCCGTTCCAGCCGGGCCGCTCCTCAATGGTTCCGGAATTCGGGCTCCCGACACCGGGGGTCATGAACGGTATAGGCATCCACTGCCCGGTCTTGTCGCCGCCATAGACGTCCTTGCCGTTCGAATCCGTGATCTCGATGAAGGTCAGCAGGCTGGTTATCTCCGGCTTGCCGGGCCAAGCGGTACTGGCATCAAAGTGGGCACCCATTGCCATGCCCGTGTCGAGGTTCAGGTCGGGAACATTCAACGAAGCGGGGTTGGCGGCATAGGTGTTGAAGAAACCCACAACCTGGGAGGCCGCCGAACCGATGCGCTGGTCCCACTCACGGCAGAAGAGGCTGTACAGACCCAAATCGTTGATGTTGTAGGTTACCGCCAGCCGCGCCTGCCCGGTCGCATCGGGCTCCACCATCTCCACTTTCTCAATGGTGAGGGGCTCCATCAGGGCTTTGTACTCATCCGGGTTGGGCGGATAGCCCTTGAGCACGGTGCTGAAGACCGGCCCCGCGACCGACCAGCCCTGCCGGTGGCAGTTGAGCAGCCATCCCGAGGCTCCAGACATCAGCGCTGATGACCTGATCAGGTCGTCGTTGAAGGCCAGGGCCGTGTACTGCGTTATCGGTCGATAGACGATGTTGTTGGGGAAGGTGTCGTTGAAGGTGGCCGTGACGAGCTCGGTGGGCACAGCTCCGGCGCTGATGGCATATTCATCGAGGTTGCCGAAGCCCTTCTGGAAGACGTGTTCGCACTCAACGAGTTCGAGGTGCTTGTGACGGACGATGAAGTCCCCACCAGCGCCGAAATACCCGCCGAACTGGTTGACCAGCGGGTGTACCACGCCGTCCGTGCAGTAGTGGCTGAGCCAGCCAAGCGCGAAGGCGAGGCCCTTGTTGCGGGATGCCTCGTTGGGGTCGGCAGCCGCGCGCTTGAGCATGTTGTTGATGATCTGGCCCGTGGCCTGGTAGTGGGCTTCCGAGCCAGGGTGTTGGTAGCCGAGGCCCTCGGCAATGAGGTAGGTGGTGAGGGCGATGTCCGGGCCAGTGGCGCCGGCGATGTAGGCGGCGCGGTTGGTGTCTATGATGGCCCTGACCGCTGGTGGGGCTTGTTCGTAGGCCTTCAGGGCAACGTAGACGTGTCCGGGGCTCTGGCTGGCCCAGGCCCCGCAGGAGAGTAGCAGCAGCCCGATGAGCAAGGGAATAATGGGTCGCAAGATCTGCCTCCTTGAGTTAGCGCGGAGCGCGTGGTGGCCCGCGGGAACGACCATCATCTTCAACCAGACATCATAGCAGGAACGACCGGGAAATACTATATAAGGAAAGACCCGCCAGGCGTCGCTGCGGTTGACGAAACCTTTGCGCCTAATGTATTGTGGCAGTGCATTCTACTTCCGCTCGAGATGAGCCTCATGCAGTGGCTGCAATCCGCAGTAGATTTCGTCCGTGCCCTGCGCTGGATTGATGGCGTTGACATCATCCTCGTGGCGATATTGTGCTACCAGGCGCTCCTGTTCATACGCCAGGCACGGTCGCTATCGCTCATCAAGGGCGTCATTGTTGTCGTCTCCGTCATCCTCATCACCACCTGGTTCCCCACCTTCAACTGGCTTGTGGACCGCCTGGTCCTGCCCGGTGTCATCGCCCTGGTTGTGATCTTCCAGCCCGAGTTGCGCATGGCGCTCGAGCGGCTGGGACGCGGCGGTTGGCTGTCGAACATGCTTGAACGCGTCTCGGTGGACGAGCAGCAGGCGGTGCTCAACGAGGTGGTGGATACGGCTGAGGATTTTGCCGAGCGCCGCATCGGGGCGCTGATCGTGCTGCAGCGGCATTCGAGCCTGATGGGCATCACCCGCACCGGCAAGACGATCAACGCGCGCGTGTCGGCAGAGCTCCTGGCAGCGATCTTTGAGCCGCACAGCCCGCTGCACGACGGAGCCGTTGTCATTCGTGGCGACGTCCTCGTCGCCGCGGCCTGCGTGCTGCCACACTCCGAGAGTCCCAGCATCTCCGCCAGTACCGGCATGCGACACCGCGCCGCGCTGGGTCTCAGCGAACGCACCGACGCCGTCTGCCTCGTCGTCTCAGAGGAGACCGGTGGTTTGACGCTGGCAGTTGACGGGGCACTCAGCCCGCACCTCGAAAAAGTGCAGCTGCTCGAGCGTTTGATGGCACTGGTCGAATCAGAGCGCGAGCAGGCGCGGTTCTTCTTCTGGCGCAAATAGCGCGTCACGCGGACCAAAATGAATCTGGCAAAAAGAATACGACACAACTTAGGCCTGAAAGCGCTCGCGCTGGCGTTGGCGCTGCTCATCTGGGGCCTCGTGCGCAACCAGGCGGATCCGTCCATGCTGCAGCACCGGACGCTCGCCGTGGAGGTCGTCGGCGTGCCGGAACACCTCGCGGTGGCGGCTGTTACCCCGAGCCAGGTGTCGCTGACGCTTTACGGGCGCAATTCGGCGTTGCAGCGGCTTGAGGACAGCGGATTCCGCATTGTTGCGCGGGTTACCGACGCCACTGCTCGATCAACTCGCGTCCAGGTTGAGCCTCAGAACCTCCCGCCCGGGGTCGAGATCAGGGATCTGGTCCCGCTCTCGGTCCGGGTTGAGCTTGACGCCGAAGTCTCCGCTGCGCGCCCCGTGTTCGTTCAACTGCGTGGCAACCCCGCCGAAGGCTTTACCGCCTCGGAGCCTCAGGTTCGTCCGAATGAGGTCACAATCAGCGGACCCAGTCGCCAAGTCGAAAAGGTGGCGCGAGTGGTGGCGGAGGTTGATGTCTCCGGCCGCAGTACCGAGGAGCCAATCACCATTCCGCTACTGGCCCGCGATGCCGCCAGCCTGCTCGTGCCGGGTATCCAGATCACTCCGGATCAGGTCGCGGTCACGGTACCGCTGCGCAAGATTGACAGCCGCACGGTTCCCGTCGCCCCGGTGCTCAGCGAGGTGCCACGAGGGTACGACGTAGAATCTGTCAGCGTGCGGCCAGTTGTCGTCACGGTCACTGGCTCCAGCAGACTGCTCGGCGACGTTGACACAGTGCAGACGGCGCCTATCAATCTGACGGGCTCAGCGGGCCGCACGAGCTACACAGTCCCGTTGCGTCTCGCGACTGGTCTCCACAGTGACACCGACTCCGTCGTTGTCACCATAACATTGGGCCGTGGCGGAGGGAGTTCGGGCAATGGCCGCGGTTCGCGCGCCACTGAGACCTCCCCTGCCGGGGAAAGCGCTCCCGAGGCAACCAGCCCTTCCCCGCGGCCACCCGCTGCGCAACCCGCCGAACAGACCCCGCCCCCTGCCGTCGCGCCTCCAGCCGGCGAGGAGGAGCGCTCTACGGGGGCCGCGCCTCGTAATCCATCGACAACGCACGCACCGCGCACTCCGGCGCGAGGGCCCCGCCCCGAACCTAAGGGAACGGATTAGCATGACCATCAGCGAGTTCCAGCGCCGCATTGAGGCCATCTACTTCGAGAAGGACAGCGGGCGAGGCATGGAAGCGACCTTCATGTGGCTTGTGGAGGAGATAGGGGAGTTGTCGCGCGCCTTGCGGCGCAAGAGCAAAGAGGAACTGCAGGGCGAGTTTGCCGACTGTGCCGCGTGGCTGAGCACCCTCGCCTCAATAGCGGAGATTGACCTCGAACAGGCCGTCGAGGAGAAGTACGGCCAGGGCTGCCCGAAGTGTCTGCAGACGCCCTGCGCCTGCGGCGGACCCTGAACGGTCTCTACTGTAGCTTCGTGCCGTCCCATGTCCGGCTCTGTGACCCATCCTTTGGCTGATCTCCGTACCACCATTTGCCTCGGAATGATCGGCCGTCCTCATCCAGAGTGAAGACCACGGCGCCGCCCCCCCGCGGAGGGGCGTAATCTGGAGCCTCTAGCCACACGCCTCTAAAGACCCTGCCGTCCCCCGAGACAACGCCCTGTACTTTGCCGCTCTTGTGTGTATACGTCCCGTAGGCTCTGTCCTTGTCCACGGTCAGCTCAAGCACCCCCCACGCCGTCTGCCACTTGCCGGCGAACGGCGCAGTGGGCGGCAACTCCTGCGCCTCATAGAGCCGGTCGTAGGTGATGCGTGAGCGCCCCGCCCTGACCGTGGCCCGCAGCAGTACCTGTTCCCCGGCCTTCAGCGGCACCGGCACCGCGACCTCGGAAGTGTGCTTCTCCTGGCCCGCCTCCCCTGCCACCTCCACTATCACTGGGTATCGCTGATCGTACATGTTCCACGGGATACCCGGGGTCTGGAAGGCGATCCAGCCACCAACAGACCCCTGTCCTGAGCTGTCCTTCATCGTTGCGCTGGCACCAAGCTTGCTTCCCGGAACCAGGCGGTCAATGCTCTCCGGCGTGTACTTCCAGTTCATGATGCCGTTGTGATTGCCGCTGAGTTCGCCCAGCGTCCAGCGCTCCTGGGACTGTATTGACCCGTCACATGCTCCACCGGACTGCTTGGAGTAGTCTGCAAGGTTGTAATCCTGACTCTTGTAGATCGTGCTACCCCCATAGACCCAGACGTACTGTCGCCTCTCAGTAGTCGGCAAAGGAGGAGGCTCAGTCCCCGGGGGAGGCAAGGTCGGCTTGGTGGTCGGTCCCATGCAAGCCGCTGCGGCAACTTCAGCATATCCCTCCCAACGATAGCCCTCGTTGCATGAGAACAGGCTGTAGCCCTGCTTCCGCATCTCCGAGCCCCATTCGGCCACCGGCATGCCATTCCACTTGCTGCCGTCCATGCCGGAGAACTGCTCGCCGTTCCCGACCGCGTGCTGCCACGGGTCGAAAATGTACATGCGTCCCTCGTGGATCAGGGCCACAGCTCCGTGATTGCGGTTGGGGTTGATGAGGTGGACGAAGCAGGGCTTGTAGGCGAGGATGTCAGCGACTTTCCCGGCTTTGAGCCCGGCACCAGCAAAGAGCGCCTTCGCGCGAGTTGTGAGGTCTCCGCAGGTGTATGCGTCGGGGCGCTCCTGGGTCAGCCTGCCAAGCCAACCGCTGTTCACGACTTTGCCCTGCTTGGCAAGGTACGTGCAGTACTCGCCGACCACATAGCGGGCCTTGACCAGGTCATTGCCTTGCTTCACATGAGCCGGGGCTGACTTAAGATAGTCATGACCCAGAATCTGCAGTTGCTGTCTGGTCTTGGCGTCGAGTTCGTTCTCAGCGAAGGCGGCGCTGGTGAGACAGGCCAGCAGAACCATCATCAGGAGGGCATGGCATCTTGTCACTCTCATCACTCCTTGTGATACCCCCGCGCTCAGAGAGCCACCAAAAAGACCACGTATCGCTAATGGAAAGACCTCGACGGCAACGACGGAAGCTCCCTGCCCCACAGCCAACCCCGCACCGGCCCTAACACCCCCGCCAGCTTTCTGAGCCGCCACGCCTTGTGCATGCCCCACGTTGCCAGCCGATAGAGATGCGGGCTCGCGAGCACCCGCCCCATCACCCGATAGCCCAGCCGCTCGACCAATGGGAAGCGCCGTCGCCCCTGTGGCCGCACCCGCATCGCGGCAAGCTGGTGTGACAGCTTGTTCTTCACGGGGCAAACCTCGGCACAGGCTCCGCAGAGCGAGCAGACGAACGGGAGTTCCTCCACCCAGCCCTCGTCCGAAATGAAGGGCGCCCAGAGGTTGCCGATGGCACCGGGGTAGGTCCAGTAGGCGTGTCCGCCCACCTTGTTGTAGATGGGGCAGATGTTGCAGCAGGTCCCGCAGCGGATGCAGGTGAGAGCCGCGCGAGCGGAGGGATCGGCGAGCAGGCGCGAGCGGCCGTTGTCGAGCAGAATGACGTGAAGTTCCTTCGGGCCGTCCGCGTCCTGGCTGTGGCGGGGGCCGGTGATGAAGGTTGTGTAGCAGGTCAAGGTCTGGCCGGTGGAGTTCCGGGCCAACAGCCGCAGCAGCGGCCCAAGGTCAGACAGGCGCGGCACTACCTTGTCAATCCCAACGAGAGCAACGTGCACCTCTGGGAGCGCCGTCACGAGGCCCTGGTTACCCTCATTGTCGCAGATGACGAGGGTACCGGTCTCGGCCACGAGGAAGTTCCCACCGGAGACGCCCAGACGTGATTGCAGGAACTCCTGCCGCAGTTCCTCCCGCACGAGGAGCGTCAGCTTCTGCGGGTCATCGGTGAAGGGGACGCCGAGCTCCTTGCAGATCAGGCGCCCGCAGTCCTCGCGGGACATGTGCACTGCCGGGGCGGTGATGTGAGTGGGCCTGTCTCCGGCAAGCTGTACCAGGTATTCGCCGAGGTCGGTCTCAACCGGCTGCAATCCGGCCTTGCCGAGCGCCTCGTTCAGGCAGGTCTCCTCCGAGGTCATCGTCTTGCCCTTGACGACCTTCTTCACCCCCACCCGCCGGGCCAGGTCGATGATGTACTCATTGGCCGCGGCGGCATCCTCGGCCCAGAAGACCCGCGCCCCTGCCGCCTGCAGATTGTGTTCAGCCTGCGCCAGAAGCTCGTCCAGATGCGCCAGGCCGTACTGCCGGATGGCATGGGCGGCGTCGCGAAGCTCCTCCCACTCGGGCACCTCCGCCTTCCGCTCTTCGCGGTGGGCGAGCGAGGTACTCATTGAGTGCCCCATCTTGCGGCGCAGTTCGGGGTCGGCGATCTTTTCAGCGAATATCTGTCGTGATTTGATGGTCATGTTGCTGTGTGTGGTGCGGAGCCGGGCGAGACGCCCGGTCTGCGAAGAAAAGGGCAAGTGGATGCGCTAGAGGAGCCCCATCCCCCTCGCCAATAGCTCTGCCATGTGCCTCGTCCCAATCGCTAGCCCTCTGCGGTCGATTCGTCCCTGCAGATGCATCAGACAACTCGCCTCAACCCCCACAATCCACTCCGCGCCCGTCCGCAGTGCGTTGTCCAGCTTCTCATCCGCCATCGCGGTGGACACTTCCGGGTACTTGGCCGAGAACACCCCACCGAACCCGCAGCAGACATCGGACTTCTCCATCTCCACGAGTTCGAGCCCTTCCACGGCCCGCAGGAGGGCTCGGGGCTGCTCGCGGACGCCCAACTCGCGTAGGGGGTGGCACGAATCGTGAACGGTCACTTTCGTCGAGAGTTTGGCGCCCAGGTTGGTGACACCCAGGTCATCTACCAGGAAGCTGGTCAGTTCCCGCACTCGTGGGCCGATCTCGCAGGACAGCCTCTCTTCGGGCTCCCCGGCGAAGAGTTGCGGATAGTTCACGCGCACCATGCTGACACAGGAGCCGGAGGGGGCAACGATCAGGTCGTGGTCTGCAAACACGCGCAGAAAGTTGCGCGCAATGCGGCGGCTCTCAGGCCAGTACCCCGCATTGAAGGTCGGCTGCCCGCAACAGGTCTGGTCTGGCGGCACAACAACCTCATGCCCAAGGTGCGACAGGATCCGCAGCGTGGCTTCAGCCACTTGCGGGAAGAACTGATCGACGTAACACGGCACAAACAGTGCGATCTTCATGCTCTAGGCCTTCAATACATGCACGGCGCTGCTGCGCCAGCACGTGCTGACAGTGTCGCCCTCAGCGATCCCGGCGGTCCGGTACGCCTGCGGTGTCATGGTGGCTAGCAAGGGCAGCGGCCCCTGCAGGTGCAGGCGCATGATCCGACCCCGGTCCTCAACCATGGTAAGGGTAAATCGCGGGCAGACGCCCTTCTCATCCACAATGGCCGTCACACCGGACGCAGTCGGCTTCTCCTGCGGGGTTACCTCGATCTCCTCGGGCCGGATCATCACCAGTAGCTCGTCTGCGTCAGGGAGATTGGCCACAGACAGCCGCAGTCCCTCCCCGACCACTACCTGACGTGCGGCGCGATCCACCTTGTGCACAGGAAAGACGTTCTCGGCTCCCACAAAACGAGCGATGAAGGCGCTCTCCGGCTTGCGGAAGACTTCCGCCGGCGGACCGACTTGCAGCACCCGGCCCTGGTGCATGATTGCGATGCGGTCGGCCAGTTGCAGGGCCTCGTCAAAGTTGTGACACACGTGGATGACCGTGGTGCCAAGTTCGTCGGAGATACGGCTCAGTTCCACTGACAACTCTGCCCGCGTCCCCTCATCGAGCGCACTGAGCGGCTCGTCCAGCAAGAGCAGTGTTGGTTCCGGGGCCAGAGCCCGCGCCAACGCCCCACGTTGCTGCTCGCCGCCGGAAAGCGTCCGCGGCTTGCGCTCCAGCAGGTGCGAGATGTTCAGGAGTCGCGAAAGCTGTTCCGTCCGCGCTTCGATCTGCTCCAGCGGCACCCGCTGCAACGCCAGCGAGAAGCCGATGTTGCGCCGCAACGACAGGTGGGGGAAGAGGACGTAGTCCTGGGGTACATAGCCGATCCGTCGCAACTCCGGCGCGAGGTTGGTCACGTCCCGTCCCTCAAGCCAAACCTCACCCTGGTCCACCTTGTGCAGCCCCGCGATGCACTCTAAAAGGACCGTCTTCCCTGCGCCGGTCGGACCGAGAATCACGAAATACTCGCCGCTCTCAACGCGCAGGTCCACCCCGCGCAGCGAGAACTCGCCCAACTCCTTGTGCACATTCTTAACTTCGATCATGGGCTTGTTACCGGCTGAATCCTGTGCTTCTCCATGAGGTCGCGGGCCGCCGCGCTGCGGGCGAACTCGATGAACCGCTGCGCCTCCGGTGCGTTGGCCGCCGCTGCGGGAATGCCCAGCAGCACCGGTACCGGCGGGCTCATCTCCCTGGGGAATACTACCACAGACTTGATACTTCCCGGCTCTTCCCCCAGGCACAGCGACCACACTATCGCCGCGTCAATGTCGCGACCGAGCGAAAGCCACTTGAGCAATTCGCAACCGCTTTGTGTATAGACAAATCGCGGCTGCAGCTCCTGCCACAGGCCCGTCTTGCTCAGCGCCTGCTTGGCATAGTAGCCCACACCCACCTGGGCGGGATCGCCCACGCCGATGCGGCGCAGGCCGGGCTTGTGCAGGTCGGCGATACTACGCACCGGGGCTTTCACTCGCGACGAGGTGACAAGAGCGAGGCTGGTGTAGCCGATTTCGCTCGTCTGGCTGAAGCTGATTTGCCCGGTGCGGCTCAGGTGATCGAGCTCGAACTGGCCGAGGCTTGCGAAAAGGTCAAAGTTCGCCTTCATCCCCGGGCGTTTGAACAGCACGCAGGGCGGGCAGGTGAAGTCGGTGACGACGGTGACTTCTGGATGCTGCTCCTGATAACGCTTCACAAGGTCCGAGAAGAGCGCGTCCAGCGACGGCCCGCCACGGATGGTGAGATGCGTCTGGCCGGGCTTGCAGCCGCACAAGAGCAGCGGGAGCACCAATACAAGCAGAAGGTTCGCGAGTCTGCGATCTACCACAGGTATCCCCTCCCGCCGAGTTTGCGGAACAGGAGCAAGGCCACAGTGGCCAGAATCACGAGAATGATGGTCACGCTGAGGGCCATCTCGACGCGGCCGATGGACATGTTGAGAAAGACTGCAATGGAGAGCACTTCGGTCTTGTAGCGCGTCGCGCCGCAGAACATCAGGATGGGGCCGAACTCGCCCGCGGCGCGCGCCCACGTCATGATCGCCCCGGCCACCAGGCCATTGCGCGCGAGGGGCAAAAGCACTTGCCAGAAGGCCTGCCGCTCACTGCAGCCCAGTGTCCTTGCCACCTGCTCCATGCGTGGGTCCACGCTGTCAAAGGCGGCCTTTAGGGACCGCACGCAGAAGCTGGCCGCTGGCACAAGCTGCGCCAAAACGATCCCCTGCGTGGTGAACACAAAGGGCATGATGTGCGCCTCGATCCACTCTCCCGCCGCCGTTTGGAAGAACACCAGCAGCGCAATCCCTGCCACCAGCGGTGGGAGCACGATCGGCAGGTCAATGATCGTGTCGATCAGCGCGTGGAAGGGCAGCTTGTAGCGGCTCAGCGCATACGCAGAAGGCAGGGCCAGCGCCACAGAGATCAGCGTCGTAATCGTCGTGGTAATGGCTGTCAGCCTGATTGCGGAGAGGATCTCGGAGGAGACGAGGGCGGAGCTAAAGGTCGGGAGATCGAGGTAGAAGGCCATCGAGAGCAGGATGACCAGAATCACGCTGATCATCAGGATCAGTCCGGAGACGATCAGGAAGCGAAAGAACGCCCGGTTGACCTGTGAGGAGAGATTCATGTCAGAATCACGCAGGGCCGGAGCGCATCTGCATCCGGCCCGATTGTGAGCTAAGTTGCGCCGCCTACTTTGCTGCCGGCACCATGCCGCTCTGCTTCACTATCGCCTGGCCTTCGGAACTGCACAGGAAGTCGATGAAGGCCTGTGCCTCCGCCGGGTGCTTCGAGAACTTCAGCAAACCGATAGGCGCGAGTGACGGCCGGTACAGGGCCTTGTCAATCGCGACCATGTCGCAGTCCTTGGTCTGCTGCGCCGCGGTTACATTCCAGACGATGGCGACATCAACGGACTTGAGCTTTACCGAGTTCCCCAGCTCGGGCACATTCCCCGCGCGGAAGACGACGTTGCGGTTGACCTGCTCAAAGAGCGCCGCCTTCTTCAGAAGCTCATCGGCCGCACGCCCTACCGCTGCCGCCTCGGGCTCGCCCAGGCCCACCTTCATCTTGGGCTTGGCCAGGTCGGCGAGCGTCTTGATGCCCTTGGGATTGCCTTTTTGCACGAGCAGTACGGGCTCGAAGCAACCCACCGGCTTCTCGGAACTGATGAATCCGCGTTCGGAGGCCTGCTTGAGGTAGAAGTCCTCGCCGGGCATGTACAGGTCTCCGCGCTTGCTGAAGGTCAACTGGCTGAGCAGGCAGCCTGACCCGGCGTAGCCGATGTCGAGGCGGACCTTCGGGTTCAGCTTCTGAAATTCCTCGCTCGCCGCGTCAAGCATTGGCCGCAGACCAGCGCCGGCGTACAGATACAAGCTGGTGCGGGCGCCGCTGGCTGGTTCCTTAGCCCGGTCAAAAGCCCAGTTCTCCCAGATGTCCTGCACCTGGTCCTCGAGCAGCAGCGCGAGGAAGGCACGGCCCGCCGCGGGATTCGCCGCGCCCTTGATGACGGCGGCTTGCGCGGGGATCTGCCCGACGAGCTCCGTCGGCAGCTTACCAAGAAGCTGGACCTTCCCCGGCATTTCCTGCTGCTTGCCGCCGACGATCCGTGTCTCGCGCGTGCAGGGGTAGTAGACAACGCCCACGTCAGCCTTGCCGGCCGAGAGAGTGACTTTGATCTGTGCCGGTTCAGGCGTCAGCCACAGCTTCTTGCCCTTCTCAAGCGTGTCCCAGACACCGCTCTTCCTGAAGGCCTGCTCCGCATAGTAACCCGAGCTATTCTCCGGCGTCGCCATGGCTACAGTCTTCACGGACTTCTTGGTGAGATCGGTGACTGCCTCGATCCCGCAGGGGTTGCCCTTCTTCACGATGAAGGCGATGGAGTTGTATGCATACGTCACAGGCTGGCCGTCCACCCGCTCCTTCGCGGTCACACGCTGCATTTCGCGGTCACCGAGCGCCAGCCAGACATCCGGAGCGGCCTTGCCGTCGGCGATGAGCTTGGTCTGCACGTCGATGTTGGCCAGTTGCGGCCTGACCTTGCAGTTCGGGTAGCGCTGCTCGAAAATCGCCTTCGTCTGCCCGAACGGCCCGGCGACGCCGCACGGAACGAAGACCGTCAGTTCACCGCTCGGTGGCAGCCCGGCGGGGGCGGGCGCAGCCGCCGTCGGAGTAGCTTCCTTCGGCTTCTGGCAGCCAGCCAGGATGATCAGAAGGCCCGTCGCAATGATCACGGGGATCAGTCTACGCATCATCTGCTCCTGTAGGCGATACGAATCGCCAGCTACTTCGCTTCCTTCGATAGCTTGGCAAGCACGGCATACAGGTCTGCTTCGGTCCACTCTCCGCCTATTCCCATCTTGAAGGTGACCTCCACAGGCTTTCCGCCCTTGTCATAGCTGAAGGTCTGCTCGTCATTGATCAGGATGCCACCACAGGTCATGCCAGCCGCCTGCCACCGCTCGTATCCCTTATCACTGGTGAAGTCCACGAACTCGGCGCTGACCCTGGGGTACTTGGCGGGCAGGCCCTCGATCAGCTTCTTGATCTTGGCGTGCCCCTCGTTGTTAGGGTAGTAGGCAACAAGCTTGATCGGTCGGTCAGCAGCGGGGGCCGCCGCCGCAGGGGCGGTGGTTCCGGGCGCCGGACAGGATGCCAGGTCGAGACACCCGGCCATGCCGGACTCGCTTAGCACCTTCAGCCCCTTGGCAGAGGTCAGGTAATCCACAAACTGCTGCGCAGCCGCGCTGTTCTTGCTGCCGGTCAGCATGGCCACAAGGCATTGCTGCTTCGTATAGGACTCGGCGGGGAAGGAGAAGGCAACCCTGACCTTCGTCTTCGAGAGCTTATCCGGGTTGGTCTCCAGGGGGCAGTTCTTGTAGGCAATCGCCGCGTCGGCCTTGCCACTGGCTACCATGTTGTAGGCCACGATGGCATGATCGGGGTACGGCTTGAGGAACTTCGGCTGGAGCGCGTCCCAGAGGCCAAGCTTGGTGAGGGCCTGCTTGCCCGAGGCGCCGGTGGAGTTGGTCTCAGGGTTAGCGGAGCCTATGGTCTTGCACTTCTTCAGGTCCGCGGGGGTCTTCAGGTCCAGCTTGCTGTCTCGCGGCACGATCACTACCAGTTCGAAGGTGCCGATAGGCTTGGCCTCGCCCGCGATATGGCCCTTATCCTGCAGGGCCTTTAGCTCGACGCTGCCGGGGGTGACCACCAGGTCTGCCTGCTCGCCCTTGTCGGCGATGCGCTTGACGATGACCCCGGCGTTGTCATAGATGCCGGTGATCTTCAGGCCCGGGCGCTCCTTCATGAAAGCGTCTGCGGCAGTGCGCATGGGGATTATCATACCGCAGGGGATGAAGGCGCGGATCTCGGTGGGCGTCGCGGCGACCGGGGTCGGAGCTACCTCCGCAGGCTTGGGGCGCTGGCACCCAGCAAGCGCCAAAACCAGCGAGGACACCAGCAGCAGGCCGAGCAAGTTGCGAGACATGTTCATCCTCCTTGGCAGCTTCAGCATCAGATCCGCGTCATTTCCCCATCATACACTGGCAGATGTACTCCCCGGCTCCCGTCGCGAAGAACAGGGCAAAGGCTGCTGTCACGATGACCACCATCAGCTCATAGACAAGCGCCTTACGCCAGCCGATGGCCCGTCCCAGGACAATAAACCCCGGCAGGCTCGTTCCCGGCCCACTAATCAGCAGCGCCAGCGCCGGGCCGATGTCCATCCCAAGTTTCAGGAAGGCCTTGGTGAACGCTACTTCGGTCAGGATCGGGAAGTACATGACTTCACCGAATAGGGTGGCATTCAGGATCGGCCGTAGCGTCGCCCAGAAGCCGCTCCCCTCGGGCGTGGGCCCCACGAATTGGTAGACCAGCTTTACATCAATATAGGTAGCGATGACCCCGATGATCAGGATCGCGGGCAGGAGCACCGGGATGACCAGCTTGATCAGGGCCCAGCTCTCCGCCCACCACAATTTCCGCTCCTCGAGGTCGAAGGCCTTCTTCATCAGCACGATGATGGCAATACCCAGAGCCAGCATGCCCCCGATAAGCAGCGGCAGCCCGGCGCGACTGCCCTGCTCAAACTGCTTGCTTACAACGTCCGTCTGGTACGCGCCGAAGAGCACCATCGCCAGGAGTAGTGAAAAGAGCGCCCCCAGCCGCCACGAGAGCCCCGTACCGTGCGCGGCATCCCCGGTGGCCGGCACGGCATCCTGGTCCTTGTTCTCACGGCCATAGATCGCGGCCATGAGCAGGCCTATGATGACCGCCAGGATCGGCACGCCGATCGCTCGCCACGCACCCAGCGTTGGGCCGATGACCTGGAACGTGAAGATCATTGCCACCACATTAATGGCCGGCCCGGCGAACAGGAAGGTGAAGGCTGGGCCGACGCCGGCCCCCCGCCGGTAGATCCCCATGAACAGCGGCACGATGTTGCATGAACAAAGTGACAGCACCACACCGGAGATGGCTGCGGTGGCATAGGCGCGCGGCTGGTTGCTCCGCGCCCCGAGGTAGCGCAACACGAGCGCGGTAGGAGCGAAAGCGGCAATGGCCCCACCAAGCAGGAACGCCGGCAGCATTGTGGTTAAGGCCTTCCAACTCAGCACGCAGCACTTGAAGACATCCACGACGCCAAGCAGCGTGTCCTGAGGCCGCGGAAGCCCCTGCAGCGCAGATCCGATCTGCCGCCACTGCAGGACGTAAGCAATCCCGAGAATCGCCACAGTAACAATGCCGATGAGCAGCAAGGGCCGCCGCGGCCTGCAGCAACTCTCCTCAGTGGTCCCGGGCTGTTCCTGATGCATGAGCGAAAGCTCCAGAAGCGGAAATCCTGGTGAGTCCACTAAGCATAACAGCCACGGTCTCGGGGCGTACCTCCTGAAAGCGGAAGAAAAGCGAAAGAACAGGGGAAGTTGGGCGGCAGGAGTTGCCGATCTCAAATGGTGAGGGGGTAAGGAGGCGGGCAAGAGGAGGCTGCGTCCACACAGTAGGACGGGCTCCGCACCGTCCTGGAGCGCCTTCTGCCCCTACGCTTTGTCCCGCAGTTCCCACTTGCGCACGTCGAGGAACCAGTGCCCCATGACCTGGGCCGGGACCGCCTCGGTCAGCTCGAGACGCTGCTTGAAGATTGGACCATCCACTACTATGGTGTGGTACTCCCCGTTCTCGCCACAGACATCCAGCCCCTCCTGCCTCGAACACCAACTGAGAAAGCCCGGCCCGAGCCGCATCCCCATCTGGTCGGCTGAGAAGTAGTCGGGCCGCCCCGACACGATTACTGCCTCGAAGCCCGCTCCGAGGAACTCGTCCATGACCTGCCGGGTGCCGAGGTCGTAGATAGGATGGACAGCCTCAAGCCCAGCCTCCGCGCACATGCGCCGACCCCAATCGCGGTTCGCCGCAGGGAAGATGTCGCCGAAGATAATGCCGGTGACACCGCGGAACCTGAGCTCCTGCAAGGCGGCGGCATAGGCCTGCTCATAGGTATCATCCGGCGTGGGCCACTGGAGGAGTTCGATACCAATGGCCTCGGCCTGGGCATGAAGCAGGCTGGCAGGAGTGCCATGGAAGCGCACGCGGTTATAGCGCTCGTTGGTGGTGTTGAGAAGGAAGCGGACCGGGAGGCCCTGCCGGATAGCGCGGTAGGCGGCTAGGCAGCCGTCCTTGCCGCCACTCCATGAGGCTGCGTACATCTGACTTGCTCCGATGCTGAGGGCTAAGGTTGGCAAGAAGCGGCTTCAGGGCTCGATAATCGTGAGGGTAGCAAACGACGACTGATAGAAGCGTCCATCCCTGGTAAGGAGTCTATCCGCATTCACCGCCGCGTGGGCACCGACCAGAAAATCCCCGATCAAGCGGTTGCGCGGTCCGCCGTTGCGGCGGTACTGGGCCCAGGCGAGACCTGCAGCAGCAGCCATCGAAACGCACGACGGGATGAACAGAATGCCAAGCTCATTGAGAGTCTCTTCGAGTTCCGCTGAACCATGGAACTGAGGCATCAGCTCAGCGTAGACAACCTCGCCGATGATAAGCCGTCCCTGATCGAAAGCCTGCCGCAAAGCTGCCTCTGCGCGATCTGACCACTGTGGCTCGTCAAGCAGCAGGTCAAGCACGACGCAAGTATCCACTGCGGTCGTCATCGTCCCCGACTCTCTTTCAGATATGCATCGACATCCTGAATCACGCGACGGTCCTTCAGGCGCCCTTTCAGTCGAGCGAAGCGATCAGTTGCACTGGAGCGCTTGCGGATCTTCACTCCATCCGGCGTATCAACAAATTCGACCTCCATGCCGGGCCGAAGACCGTATTTGTCCCTAACGCGTTTGGGGATTGTGACTTGGCCCCGCTCTCCAACAACCATAGTCATGCTCCATGGGTATGTATTCCATATCCCTAAATCATACTTCGTAGTAGAACGCAATGTCAAGGCACAACCGGGGACGGACACTCCTCCGTGGAGCGCTCGCGGCGGCGTTCGTGGACGAACTTGAGGAACCAGGCTCCGACCAGGCAGCAGACCACCGTGATCGCGAAGTCTACACGCCAGCCGAGGCCGGGTATCGCGGCGGAGATGGCACTGCCAACTGCCCCGCCAAGCGGAAAGGCGAGGATCTGCGGGACCACAGCCGAGGCGTTCCATACCCCGAGGTAGCGAGCGGCTTCGGCCTTGGGTAGGAGATTACAGGCGAGGGCCCATTCGACGGCCGTGAAGACGCCATAGGCGAGGCCCGCCGGGATGCCGGCGATGTAGGCCCACGTCAGGTTTGGGGCAAAGACGAAGATGCCGCACGCGATGGCCATGAGGAACTGAGCGATGAAGATCATGTTGCGACGGCCGAGGCGATCAGACAGGATGCCCGAGGGAACGCTGCTCAGGATCGCGGCGCCGATGGCCGGGAGCATGAGCATCATCGAGGCATGTTCGGCATCCGGGACCCTGAGGCTGTACTTGAGGAAGAAGAAAAGGACCTCAAGGAACATGTAGAAGCCAAGGTTCGTGATGGCACGCGAGAGGCTGAGCCAGAAGAAGTCCACGTTGCCCCGCACGTCCACGTTGAAGGAGCCGATCACCGTCTGCAAGGGAGAGAGGGCCGGACGCTCGTGAAGGCGCTTCTCTTTGATCGTGAGCACGCAGACGATCATGGTCAGCAGCATGAACCCGGCCATATACAGGCACATAAGCATGAAACGGTGGTCATGGAAGGCAATAAGGACAGCCTGAGCTGGGCTAAGGCCGAGATGCCCGGTGCTCAGCAGGCGCCCGGCAAGAATGAGGCCGCCGACGTCGCCGAGCAGCCGGGCCACACCCATGAATCCGGAAGCTTTGCCATGTTCGCGCGGGTTTACCGTGTCGGGCAGCAGCGCGGTAAAGGGGCCGAGGGCGGCATTGCTGAAGAGCTGGACGAGAATGAGGGCGCCGGCGAAGGGCCAGAAGGACCTGGCGGCGCCAAGAAGGGTGAGCGCCCCCACGGCGAGCATGACCCCGGCCATCAGGAACGGGCGACGACGCCCCCAGGGGTGCATCGAGCGGTCACTGAAGGCGCCCACGATCATCTGAGTGGCAGTGCCGACGATGCCGCCAACGGCGCCGAGGATGCCAATGTAATAGCCGATATGGGCTTGGCCGAACCAGTCGGAGAGGCGACTTTGCAGGCCGAGATGCAAAAGCGCACCCCAGAGCAGTGAGTTGCTGAGCCAGTAGATGGTGAGGGCGAGGTGGTGCCCAAGCGGGCGAGGGGGGAGGAGATCAGCGTCTTCCGGAGGCTTTGCGACGGTTAGTTCCATGGCGTGCCACCTGATTCTGACTATTCCAACTGTCGCCCCCGCTACACGCGATTCTAGCGTCTCACCGCCAAAGAAGCAATCCCAACCAGCAATTCAGCGCAGCTTCTTCCATTCGTCAATCATCGCCAGGACATTCTCCCAGGGCATGATGCTGTGAGCGGAGGGGGCGGGGGAGAGGATGAAGCCGGTGTGGCCGAACACGCGGATGCAGTCGCGGACCGCCTGGCGTGTGATCTCCGGGTCCTTCTCTTGCAGCTGATAGCTGCTGCTGGGACCGGTCCAGAAAGCCTTCGTCCCCTGCATTGCAGTGTGCAGAGCCTCAAGGTCCAGATCGTTGAAGGCGATGTCTATGCTGAGCAGACAGTCAACATCGAGACGGCGGAGGTAGTCGAGCATGGGCATGACGCCAGTGTTGACGGTATAGGTCTCGACTGCCCCGCCCTGGTGGATCAGCGCGGTTTCGGCCTGAAGCTTGTCGAAGAGGAAGTCTTCGAGCATGCGGGGGCTGTAGAAGTCGCTCGTTTCGTAGAAGCCGTTGCGGCCGATGATGTCTATCTCGAAATCCAGAGCGAGTTCGATCATGCGGAGATTGACCGCGTGGTCGATTTCAAGGTAGCGATGGATCAAGTCGGGCTTCTCGGCAGCCAGGAGGCAGAGATTGGTGGGGCCGAAGACCTGCAGGGCCCCGGTCAGGCCGTAGCCGCCGGAGGTCCAGGTGGCCAGATGCAGAGGATCGGCGATACGGCGCTTGATCTCAGCCAGGGCGAAACGGGTCTGGTCTAGTGAGGCTCCGCGGTCGGAGGGGCGGTGGATATAGCCAAAGCACTCGAGGTCCTGCTCGGACTCGATCCAGAACTTGGCGGCATGGCCAGGGTTGAAGTCGCTGAAGAAGGGGATGTCGAGACCGTGTGGCCAGCGGTCATCGTAACGGATCGTTGAACTGAGCTGGCCGGCAGGGGTGGTGTAGACCTTGTGAACCAGCCCCTCCTCATACCATACGCGGGAGGTCACGCCAGGCGCCGGGGCCGTGGCGGGAAGGCCGCAAGGGACGATCGGATCCACGCCGAGGGTGTTGACACAGTATTCGCAGCGCTCCCGCTCGGAGGGGCCCCAGGGGAATTGCCAACGGCGGCCGACGCGCTGGTGCTCTGTGAGGG
>JBDKRC010000287.1:0-11952 GCA_039683575.1 Armatimonadia bacterium
GTTGCAGCGGCTCAAGCAGAATGAGGGCGCGCTGGCGAACTTGCTTAAGGCCCAGGAGATGGACCCGCAGAGCTTCGCGGCACGCTACAATCTCGGGCTTATCTACGCCGGAGAGGGCAACCTCCAGGCTGCCGAAGCAGCATACCGGGCGGCTCTGGCGCTTCAGCCGCAGGACGCGCTTTGTCTGAACAACCTCGGGGGCGTCATCTTCCGTCAAGAGCGGCCTGACGAAGCGGCGGACCTATTCCGGCAGGCGGTCGCGGCCGATGGGACACTGGCTGTGGCGGCGGTTAACCTGGCGCTGGCGCTGGAGGGAGCGGGGAGGAAGGACGAGGCCCTGCGCCAGTGGCAGGCGACGGCGCAGCGGTTCCCACAGGAGCCGACGGCGCTGGCGGGGCTGGGAAACGCCTATTACGAGCGCAAGGACTACAACGAGGCGTTGTCGAGCTACCTCGCGGCGTTGGAGCTTGACCGCGGCAACGCGCAGGCGCATAACAACGTGGGGTTGATCTACCTGTCGCGCGGGAGCATGACGCAGGCGGTAGCCCACTTTCAGTCGGCGCTGAAGGCCAACCCGAAGTTCGCGCATGCCGCCAACAACCTTGGCGTGGCGCTGGAGCGGCAGGGCAAGGTCGACGAAGCTAAGGCGCAGTACAAGCGGGCGCTGGAGTTGGACCCGCAGTGCGTGCCGGCGCGGGAGAATCTGGATCGCCTCGGGGCGGCGGGTAAGGCGCGGGAGACGGCAATCGGGTAGCGGCTGCGGGCACAGTGAAGGGCGAAGGCGTCGGGGTCAGTGACCCCCCCCACAGTTGTACATCACGGGAGCGGCGGCTCATGGTGACGGCAATTAGGACGATTGGGCTGACCGCCGCGCCGCATAAGCCGCGCGCGCTGGACCTCGTCGGCCAGTTATACGGGGAGTTGCAGGTACGGGGCGTGGGATGCGTGGTGGACGAGGCCTTGCAGGGGCTTTGCGAACAGGAGTTCCGGTATGGATCCCTGGCGAAGTGTGCCGAATGCGACCTGATACTGGTGTTGGGTGGCGATGGGACGCTCCTGGCGGCGGCCCGGGAAGCGGCGCCCACGGGCACCCCGCTCCTGGGGGTGGATCTGGGCAGCTTTGGTTTCTTGTCGGCGGAAGACCCTGACTTGCTTATTGGGCACCTCGACAAGCTGCTGGCCGGCGATTTCGAGGTCGAACGGCGCACAATGCTGACGGTGCACCTGGGGGGCGAGCAGGAAGCGCTTTGGGCGCTAAATGACGTGACGCTGGCCAAGAACGTGCATGGCCGGATGATCCGGGTACGCACGACGCTGGACGGGGACCATTTGGCGACTTACCCGGCTGACGGGCTTATCATCGCGACCTCGACGGGCTCAACCGCGTATAACCTGTCGGCCGGCGGCCCCATCATCGACTCGCGCATGGCGGCGATGGTGTTGACGCCGATTTGCCCGCACACCCTCTACTCCCGCCCACTGGTGGTTCCCGCTGAGGTGGAGATCGCGCTGTCGCTGGAGGCTACGGGCCCACACTCCATGCAGGCCGCGCTGTTGGTGGATGGGCAGGAGGCGCGGGTGGTCAAGCACGGTGAGACAGTGTTGATCCGCCGCGCGCCGCAAGACGCCAAACTCGTGCGCCTCGGTGAATCGCGTTTCTATGAGCAGTTGCGGGAGAAGCTGAGGTGGGGGGCGGAGAGGTAGACGGGCGGAAAGCCTGTGGGAGGGGTATACAGACCTCGACCCTTACGTGCACGGGCTTTGCGATAGCCACTTCGGGGTCTGGAGACCCTCCCACAGATGGTTGACGACGCTCCTGCGCCTACAGGGCAGGCTATCAAGCCTCATGTTGCACCTCCGCGGAGTGCGGCCACGTGCTGATTGAACTATCCATTCGCAACTTTGCACTGGTTGATGACCTGACCGTGGCACTACTGCCGGGCATGACCGTCGTGACCGGTGAGACTGGCGCGGGCAAGTCGATTATTATCGATGCCCTGGGCGCAGCACTGGGCGAACGCACAGGCACCGATGTCATCCGTAGTGGCGCCGACACCGCGAGCGTGGACGCAGTCTTTGAGATCGGGGACTGCCCCAAAGCCGCGGCGGCGCTGCAGGAAGCGGGGCTCGCCGACGGCGATGACGGCATCGTGGTGCTTTCCAGGCAGATTGGGGCCGGACGAAGCGCCTGCCGGGTGAACGGCCGTCCCGTCACCGCCGCGGTCCTCCAGAGCATCAGCAAACACCTCGTTGACGTGCATGGCCAGCACGAGCATCAGACGCTCATCCATGAGGAAAATCACCTCGAGTTCCTGGACAACTTCGGTGGTGCTGACCACCTGTCATTCCGCCGAACCTACGAGCAGGCCTATCACGAGTTCCGGGAGGCCACGGGCAAGCTGCGAAACCTGCGGGAGCGCTCGCGGGAACGCGGACAGCGGCTCGAGATGCTCCGGTACCAGGTGGAGGAGATACGCGCAGCAGAGGTGCGGGCCGAGGAAGAAGATGAACTGCAAGCCGAGCGGCAGCGCCTGAACTCGGTGGAAAAGCTGCGCGAGCTGGCCGACGAAGCTCTATCGCTGCTGTCGGGCGGAGAAGAGACCGTAGGGGCCACGGGAGCAGTCCAGCAGGCGGCTGGGAACCTGTCCAAACTGGCCGAGATTGACAGCTCACTGGGCGCTACCGCCGAGGAGTTGACGGGGGCGGCAGCGGTGGTGAGTGAAGCAGAACACTCGCTCTACCACTATCTGGGCAGTCTGGAAAGCGATCCGCAGCGCCTGGAGGAGATCGAGGGGCGCCTTGATGCTCTCAGCAGGCTCAAAAGGAAGTATGGCGATACGCTTGCTGATGTGATATCCTATCTTCAGTCAGCGGAAGAAGAGCTAGCTGCAATTGAGGATTTCGAGGCCGAAGAGGCGCGACTGCAAGGGATAGTACAGCAGACGCGCGAGACGGCGGTAGGGCAGGCAGAAGCTCTGACAAAGGCGCGCCGGGCGCTGGGCAAGAAGCTCGGCAAGGCGATGACAGAGCATGTGGGGCCGCTGGGAATGCCGGCGGCGCGGTTCGAGGTGGAACTGAGACCGGTGGGGGGACAGGCGGAGGGCGATGCCCCGGCAGGTCTGGGGCCTCGCGGCGGAGACGAGTGTCGGTTCCTGTTTTGCGCAAACCCGGGGGAGGACATGCGCCCCCTGGTGAAGGTTGCCTCTGGTGGCGAGCTGTCTCGCATCATGCTCGCCTTCAAGTCCCTTTGCTCCCGCGGCAGTGAGATACCCAGCATTGTCTTTGATGAAGTAGACGCTGGCATCGGCGGCCAGACCGCACACAAGGTGGGGGAGAAGCTTCGCGAGTTAGCGGCGCAGGCCCAGGTGCTGTGCGTCACCCATCTGCCGCAGATAGCCGGGCTGGCCAACAACCACCTGCATGTCGAGAAGATCGTCTCCGACGGGCGGACCAAGGTGCAGGTGCGGGCGCTGGCCGAGTCGGAGCGGGCGGAGGAACTGGCGCGCATGCTGGGGGCTGACGATGACGATACCACGGCGCGCAAGCACGCCGAGCGGGTCCTGAAACGGGGCACGCAGCGGTGAGAGAGCGCCGTCAGTCGCAATACGTGATACGGGCAAGGATACGGTTATGATCAGACTCACAGTACGTGAAGACCGGTGCAAGGCCTGCGGGCTGTGCATCGGACACTGTCCGAAGAAGAATCTCAGACCAAGCGCTGCGATGAATGAGGCGGGCTATCACCCCGTTGAGCAGGTTGATCCCAAGGAGTGCACTGGCTGTGGCATCTGCGCAGTCATGTGCCCGGACGTCTGCTTCACCATCGAGAAGGTCACGCTCGTCGGCGAGCGCAAGGAGGTGAAGCAGTGAGCGAGCGCACTCTTATCAAGGGCAACGAGGCGGCAGCCTGGGGAGCCATCGCAGGCGGCTGCAGGCAGTTCTTTGGCTATCCCATCACCCCGCAGAATCAGATCCCGGAGTTCATGGCCGAGCACCTGATCGAGGTCGGTGGCACTTACCTGCAAGCGGAAAGTGAACTCGCCGCCATCAACATGGTGTACGGCGCAGCGGCGACGGGCGCGCGGGTAATGACCAGTTCGTCTGGACCCGGCATCTCACTGATGCAGGAGGGCCTCTCGTACATGGTTGGGGCGCGACTGCCCTGCGTAATCATCAACATCCAGCGCGGAGGCCCGGGGCTGGGCAATATTGGCCCCTCGCAGGCCGACTATTTCATGGCCACCCGCGGGGCCGGGCACGGCGACGGCAGCGGGCTCACGTTCGCGCCATACAGTGTGCAGGAACTGCATGACTGGACCATGAAGGCCTTTGAGATCGCCGAGCGCTACCGGACGCCGGTTACTATCCTCGGCGACGGCATTCTGGGCCAGATGCAGGAGCCCTGCCGCCTGGCGCCGTGGGACAAGTCGCCCACACCACTGGGTGAACCGACAAAGCGATTTGACTGGGCAGTGGGCGGCTCTCGCAAAGGCCGGGAGCGGCGGATTATCAACTCGCTGCATATCAACCTCGACGCTCTTGAGGAAAACAACCACATCCTCTTCGATGCCTATGCCGAGGCGGCGCGCAATGAAGTGGTCTGGGACGAGTACGGGCATGAGGAGCCGGATCTGCTGCTGTGTGCCTACGGCATCTGTGCCCGGGTCTGCGAGACCGTGACTGAGTGGGCCGCTGAGAGCGGCCTCAAGCTGCGTCTCCTGCGTCCGGTTAGCTTGTACCCCTTCCCGACAGCACCGCTGCAGGAATGGGCGAGCCGGGTCAAGCGGATCGTGACTGTCGAGCTATCAATGGGCCAACTGGTCCAGGATGTGCGCCTCGCGGTCGAGGGCCGTTGCCCGGTAGACCTAGTGAGCCGCACGGGTGGCTGCTTCCTGACGCCGGAGGAAGTGCTGGAGAAGGTTAAGGAGTTGTCGCAATGAGTACGACGTGTGATCCTGAAGTCAAAGTTATCTACCGCGAGCCGGAGACGCTGAGCGGTACGAGCATGCGCTACTGCCCCGGATGCACGCACGGTATCGCGCACCGTCTGGTGGCGGAAGCTGTCGAGGAATTGGGTCTCGGAGACCGGACCATAGCCCTGGCGAGCGTGGGGTGTTCCGTATTCGCCTACGAGTACTTTGGCCTGGACTCGATCCAGGTTTCCCACGGGCGGGCACCGGCCGTGGCGACCGGGGTCAAGCGAACCCGGCCTGAAAACATCGTGTTCAGCTACCAGGGCGATGGCGACTTGGCCTCCATCGGCATGAGTGAAGTGATCCATGCCGCCGGGCGGGCTGAGAACATCACCGTGGTGTTCATCAACAACGGCGTTTTCGGCATGACGCAGGGCCAGATGGCCCCCACCACGCTGCTGGGGATGAAGACCACAACCACGCCGCGTG
Source organism: Armatimonadia bacterium (assembly GCA_039683575.1). Classification (GTDB taxonomy): domain Bacteria; phylum Armatimonadota; class Zipacnadia; order Zipacnadales; family UBA11051; genus JAJFUB01. Next base: position 5,403 of record JBDKRC010000287.1, read on the forward strand.
GGCGTGACGCGGAGGCGAACGGGCTGCCGATGCAGATCTGCGAGCTTCTGGCGACGCTCCCGGGAGTGGCGTATCTGGCCCGCGAGACGATGATCAGCCCCAGGCACGTGCGGGCGGCCAAAAAGTCCATCAAGAAGGCTTTCGAAGCGCAGGTCGCGTGCGCGGGCTTCTCGCTGGTTGAGTTGGTCAGCACGTGTCCGACATGGTGGGGCAAGTCGCCCATGGAGGCGGCTGAGTGGCTGGAACAAGAAATGTTGCCGCAATATCCGCTGGGCGTGTTCAAGGATTGGACGGAAGGGCAGAAGTAAGATGCGTAAAGAAGTGTTCATGGCCGGTACGGGCGGGCAGGGCGTCCTGCTCATCGGCCAGCTACTAACTGAAGCCGCAAGCCAGGACGGACTCGAGGTATCGTACTTCCCCATCTACAGCGCGGAAGTTCGTGGCGGGTCAACCACCTGCACCGTGGTCATCTCCGATGACGCCGTGGGAAGTCCCATCTCGGGCCGGCCCGCAACCATGCTGCTGATGGACCAGATCTCGGTAGATGCCCACCTGTGCCGCCTGAAGGACGGCGGGCTCGCCGTGGTGAACTCCTCTTTGGTGCACACGGTGGACCGCAAGGACATCGAAGTGATCAGCATCGACGCCATGGAAAAGGCGATAGAGATCGGTAGCGAGCGAATTGGGAACATGGTGATGCTGGGCGCGTATGTGCAGGCCGCCGAGGCCGTCAGCCTCGGGGCGCTCGAGAAGGCCCTCAAGATCGTGCTGCCGGAGCGGCATCACAAGCTGCTGCCCATGAACATGACGGCACTGGAGGCCGGAGCTGAGCTGGCACGGCAGGCGCGGGGATAGGGCAGAGGTCTGAGACGGTCCGTAGTACTGGATGCTGCAAAGGAGTGTGCCATGCTTTCAAGGCTGGAGCAGATTGCGGAGCGGATCCGAGAGCAGTTCGACCTGCTGGATGTCGCGCGCGAGGCCGCCTACGTTGCTTCGCGACAGGTCATCCGCGCCTCGTCTACGGTCATCAAGGGCGTCCATCGCGGCGAATTCGACGAGGCCCGCAAGGGTCTGGAAGAGACCCGCAAGCTGACCCATGAGATGCTGGCTGCGGTCAAGGACGCGCCCGAGTTGCGCTACGGCGGGTTTGTGAGCGATGCCGAGAAAGAGTACGCCGAGGCGGCAATCGTCTTCTCGTCGATCACAGGGGAGCCGATTCCCTCGCCGGAGGAGTTGGGTATCTACCCGGCGGCGTGGCTCAACGGCCTTGCGGAGGTCGTCGGAGAGTACCGGCGGCATGTGCAGGATATGATTCGTGAGGCCAATGATGGAGAGGCCGAGCGTTTCCTGGCTGCCATGAGCGACATCTACGAGACAATCATGAGCTTCGACTACCCGAATGCGATTTCCCTGGGCCTGCGCGGGCGTTCCGACGCTGCCCGCGGCATGGTGGAGCGCACACGGGGAGATATGACGACAGCGTTGCGTGCGAGCCGCCTGGAAGCGAAGATGCGGGAGCTGGAGGAGCGGTTGGGCTAAGTAAGCAGGAAGTGAGACTTTTTCGCCAGAAACGCGAATTGACGGATGCCGGGGGGCCGGTCCAGCGTCTAACCGAGAATGAGTGTGCTTGGGCGCACCAATTCCCAGGAGGTGTTCGGATGAAGCAACGTGGGTTTACACTCATTGAGTTGCTGGTGGTTATCGCGATCATTGCGATCTTGGCGGCGATTCTGTTTCCGGTTTTCGCCAAAGCCCGCGAAAAGGCCCGACAGTCCTCATGCATGAGCAACATGAAGCAACTCGGCATCGGCCTACTGGCGTACGCTCAGGACTATGATGAGACGTTCTGCAAGATGGGCACCACAGGCAACTGGTTTGATGCCAACCTGGGTACCTTCGGTCTCAATACCACCACCAACGCCCACTACCACGACTGGGCCGTCAACATCCTGCCATACATCAAGAACATGCAGGTTTTCGTCTGCCCCAGCGCCTCATCGACCTACCTCGGCTGTTCCTACGGGATGCCCGCCAACGGCTTCAACACCGCGGGCGCGATGGTCACCACCTTCGGCGCTGCGGTCAGGATGGGGAGCCTCGTGCGTCCCGCCGAGTCCCTGATTATCGGTGAAAAGGGCGGCGGCGGAGGAGAGCGTTATCTCCTGTCCGCCCAGTATTACTGCTGCACGGACATCCACAACGAAGGGATGAACATCACCTTCGCCGATGGCCATGTCAAGTGGATGAAGTCCGAGTTCGGCAACATCGGTGGCACGTGGACGCCGGCCGATCCGGGTAGCAAGTACTATAGCTGCCACCCGCCGGTTTCTGTAGTCACCGGCGTACTGTAGATCGGCGGAATACCTGACCTTACATCAAAAGAGCCTTCCCCGATGACGGGGAAGGCTTTTGTGTTTGTGCGAGTTCTGACGTGTCGCGGCTAGCCAAGCATGACGATCTTGCCGGTCCGTGCCGACTCCTCGGCGGCGAGACAAGCCTTGACCGCGGCCATGGATTCCTCCGGCGTGATGATCGTGGGCTTCACGCCATCGATGACGCAGTTGGCGAAGTACATTAGCTCATCGCGCAGAGCGCCGGTGAGGCGGCCCTGGAAGATCGGCCAGTACGTGGTGTCCACCGAGTGCCACCCCGTCTTGTCGCAAAGCGAGAAGTTCGGGTGGGTCTCGTGGATGTGAACGCTGCCCTCGGTGCCGATGATTTCCATGCGCTCGTCAATCTGCATGGCGGTGGTGTCAGGAAGGCACCAGTTGTTTTCGAGCACGGCGGTGGCGCCGCTCTCCATGCGATACATTGTCCAGCCGATATCGGGATTGCCCAGCCCGCGGACGTCCGTGGTCTGCGCGTAGGCACTGACGACCTTGTCCTGGGAGTACCAGAGCAGGATGTCGGTGTCATGCACGCCGTCGCCGATGATGGGGCCGATCTTGGGCAGGACGCTGGCACCGACCCAGGCCGGGATATTGCGACGGGCGTACATGGAGACGATCTTACCGATCTTGCCCTCGGCAATTGCGTCCTTGCCGGCGGCATAGCGGGGGTTGAAGCGGACGATGTGCCCGGTCATGAAGGCCTTGTCCGTGGCATTGGCGGCGTTCACGATGGCCTGGCAGTCCTCGACGGTCGAGGCCATGGGCTTTTCGAGGAAGACGTTCTTGCCGGCCTGTAGGGCAGCGACGGCAGGGGCCTTGTGCTGATCCCACATGGTGGTGATACTGACGGCCTCAAGCTCCGGGTCCGCGAGCATCTCGTTGTAGTCGGTGAAGATCTTCGTCGCGCCGAACTTCTCCTTCAGCTCACTCAGCCGGCTTTCTGTGCGGGTACAGAGACTGTAGATCTCAACCTGCGGGATGGCCTGGAGAGCCTCAAGGTGCTTTTCGCCAAACCAGCCGAGGCCAATGACGCCGTACTTCACTTTTCGCATACTGATCGCTCCCTTGCGCCGTGGACCCTGGCGCGTGATGTGTCGGCAAGCATACGGCAGACGGACCGCACTAAGCATTCGCCACTCGCAGAGCGGGACCTGCACGCGAGAACATGTTAAACATGTTGAACAAGAAGCATGGTCCAGGCGTCAGGATGCGCGTCATGGTCAACATGACAATAGATCGCGGAGTGGGTGAAAGGAGAAGGGGTTATGAAGGTCACGATGGCGTTGCTGCTGCTTCTTGTGGTGGTGGGGATGTGCTTCGTAATGGGCTGCTCGGACGACGATAACGACGTGGTCATTCCGGCAGACATGCGAGGAACCTGGTTGCTCGTGGCGTATGACGACGAGAACATGCCGGTCGGCGGGGGCTTGGTGAACGTGGCCGCCAATGGCAAGGTCACGGCCTACGAGGCCGACGAGATCGACGCGGCGCAGGCGGACGAAGCCGTGGTCTCAGGCAGGGTCACTGAAGCGGGCGCGCTGACAGCGACGGCCGAATTCGGCGAAGTGACATACAACGTGGTAGGCACTTTGGGCGAAAATGACAATGGTTCCGGAACGTGGGAGTCCGAAGGCGGCGACCCGGACGATCCCGATTCCGGCACCTTCGTGGCTTGCCGAGCGGATGGTGCGGAGTTCGCCGGGACCTGGAATGGCACCGTTTCGGGCGACTTCAGTGGCAGCCAGTCGGCTCAAGTGAGTGCGTCTGGTGTGATCACCGGACAGGTCGACGTTGGCGGTGTTGTTGCGGAGCTCATTGGTGTCATCAACGGCAACAACGACATCTTGGGAGTCTGGGGCATGACGGAGGATACCCCGATTGTCGTGGCACCTGGCAGCGCGACTTCCGAGAATGAAGCAAGCGGCACGTGGCTGGCCGACAGCGGCGCGACGGGCACCTGGGACGCAACGCGGTCAGACGCCGACTAGATGGCTTCGACGCAAGATGCATACTGAAAGGGGCGGCCTGAGACGGCCGCCTCTTTTGGCATTTGTGGCTCATGGTGCTATACTGACCGCCTGTTGCGGTGTGGTTGGGAGACAGGTTCTGAAGAGGTGTACGTTGAAGGCTTCAAATGCGTGTTTGCCGTGTATGATCGGGCAGGCCTATAACACGGCAGTCCTGTGCACGGATGATGAGAAGATTCAGAAAGAGGTTCTCGATGCAGTGCTGGCGCGGTATGCCGGCCTGGATCTGGAGGAGACGCCGGCAGTGTTGTCGCAACTCGCCTATGAGCTGTGCCGCAGCATGACCGGCTGTGACGATCCCTATCTCGCGCTGAAGCGTTCCTCCAACGAGGCGGCAATGCGGCTGTACCCGGAACTGAAGAACCGGCTGGCCGCGGCAGCCGACCCCCTGCGCGATGCGCTCCTGCTGGCGGTTGCCGGCAACATCATTGATCTGGCCATAGCGCAAGAGTATGACCTGAGCAAGGACATCGTGGCCCAGGTGGACCGGGGCTTTGATGTCGATGAGTTGGAGGCCTTCCGCAAGGCCGCAAGCATGGCGCAGCGCATCCTGTACCTCGGAGACAACGCCGGGGAGATAGTCTTCGACCGGCTGCTGATCGAGGTCCTCGGCCCAGAGCGCGTGACGCTGATGGTGAAGGCGGGGCCAATTGTGAACGATGCGCTGCTTGAGGACGCGGAGACGGTCGGGCTGGCAGGGCTCGTGCGGGTTGTGGACACGGGCAGCAACTACTTCGGCTTCCCGTGGGAACACGTGAGCGAAGCGGCCCGAGACGAGTTCCGCGCGGCGGATATGGTTATCGCGAAGGGTCATGCGAACTTCGAGACCGTGACGGAACTGGGCCCTGAAGCCAATAAGACCTGGTACCTGCTCAAAGTGAAGTGCAAGGAAGTGGCGCGGCAGATAGGGACGCACTGCGGCGCTGTGGTCCTTCTGTCGCATCAGAAGGTCAAAGAGGCCTCAGAGAACGCTTAGGTCGGTTCGTCCCGAACCGACCTAAGTGATAGAACCTAGTTCCGCACCAGCTTCCACACGTCGGGTTGCATGTTGTTCCCTGCCACCATCCACAGCGCATCATCATGCACAAACAGGCTCGCAGCATGCCGCGGAGCCCAGGGAGTGGCGGGAAGCTCGATCCACTCTACTCCATCGGACGAATACCACACGTCGTTGCGGTTGCCCTGATTCCACCCCTCCATGACCCACATCCTGTCATCCCACACGGCGACCTCGTGGTACTGGCGTGGCTCCCAGGCTGCGTGCTCGGTATGGCAGGTCCATTTCACCCCGTCGTCGGTGCTCCAGACGTCATTGTAGAACTTGCGCTCCGGCGTCGTGGGTGTGTCGTATGTGCCCCCGCCCAGGATCCACAGCCGCTTCTTGAAGATGACCTGCCCGGAACTCATGCCGCGGGGCGCCCAGGGCGCATGTTCGAGCACGCGCTCCCACTTCTTCCCGTCGCCGCTTGACCACACGTCGTTGTAGAATATCTCCTCACCGCCCGCGAAGGCCGGCATGGTCTGGCCGCCCATGACCCAGAGCTTGCCGCGGAATGAATAGGTGAGATGCAGCACGCGTGGCGCCCATGGGACTTCATCCAGCACCAGCGTCCAGTTCACCCCGTCCAGGCTGCTCCAGACGTCGTTTTGGTAGTGCTTCTGGTTACAATCCCCACCGACCACCCACATTCTGCCATGGTGGACGACCCAGCCGGCGGTATGTCGACCCTCCCACGGGGCCTCGGGGTTGACCTCGCTCCAGTTGAGGCCGTCTCTTGAAGCCCAGACTTCGCTGTTGCAGATCTTGGGGAAATTGACCTTGTCGCCGGGATTCCAACCCCCGAGCAGCCACATTCGGCCGTAGAAGGTCAGGGCTCCGGCGCCGTCACGGGCGGCGAAGGGGGCGTTGAGAGTGATCTGTTCCCAATGGTATGGCAAGGTTTGGGCCTCCGAGCGGTTTTGAGCGAGAAGTAAGCCAAGTGGCAGCAGGATCGCGAGGCGGGTTGCCATGACGTGGACCCCTGACCAGCAATGGTGAGAGATGATTCGGCAAAACAGGGGAGTGTTCCTGCCTTCTCGTCCCCGGCACGGCAACCTGTCAACGCAAAGTAGAAATGTCCCTCTATCTGCCAG
>JBDKRC010000288.1:0-16535 GCA_039683575.1 Armatimonadia bacterium
CGGCAAAACCACCCGCCCGATCATCGCCGGCTGGTACACCATGTCCTTTGATGTCAAAACCGTAGACCCCGCCGGCGGCACTCTTACCCTGACCGGCGAGGGCACCGACCCCAAGAAGACCATGAACCTCAGCTTCAAGATCCCCGCCGACAGCGCCGGCAAGCGCCTCTCGTGGAACCTGATGACCGGCTACGCGGGCTACGGCTACACCACCGGCTACCTCACCGCCGCCCTGCAGGGCTGTCAACTCGACCGCATCCTGCTCGAGAAGACGCGCCCCTCCGGCAAGGCCTCGATCTACGGTCAGGGCAGCTACCTCGACGCCGTCAGTCCCTGGAGCCCCGGCGAGTTGCTCGAGAAGTAAACTCAGACTATGCGGCTGAAGCCAGCCTCACCGACACAACGCGCGCCCCTTCCTCATCCAGGAAGGGGCGCGTCGCTTCCAGCCCTAAGAAATCGGGACCTTTTTCGGGTCTCGAATCGTTCAATATTATGTGTATTGTGACTAACTTTCTAAGAAAAGGAACATGCGCATGAAAAGACGGGGTTTTACGCTCATCGAATTGCTAGTCGTTATCGCGATCATCGCGATCCTCGCCGCCATCCTCTTCCCGGTCTTCGCCAAGGCCCGCGAAAAGGCCCGGCAGTCATCCTGTCTGTCCAACGTCAAGCAGATTTCTCTCGGCTTCATCCAGTATGCCCAGGACTACGATGAAATGTTCCCGGCTGGCGGGGCGGTAGCCGGCGACGTGGCTGTATGGCCCAACGGCGTCTCCGGCCCCAACTACTGGCCCGCCCGCGTCTTCCCCTATGTGAAGAACACGCAGGTCTTCAACTGCCCGAGCGCGACCTTCGCGTGGGGTGGGGCCTTCACTTCCGCGACGCCCATCGGGATGAATGCCGCCCTCATGCCCTGCGCCCTCGGCACAATCGTCTATCCCGCGCAGACCATGATGCTGGCTGACACCGCTGGCACAGCCTCCTACGTCTTCCTCAACAGCTACCGCACTGACCGCTGGATGTCGCCTCGCCACAACGACGGCGCCAACATCGGCTTCGTGGACGGTCATGCCAAGTGGATGAAGGTCAGGATCGACAACCTCACCCCCGGTGGCTACCAGCTACCCTTCACTCCCGCCGACGGCGTGTACTACCTGGCCAGCGGCACAGGCTAGGCACATCTCAGCAAGCTCACAAACCCAAAGACAGGCGCCACCTACACCAGGTGGCGCCTGTTTCCTTTTGCGCTAGGGCTGCCTCAGGCCAGGCCGAACAACTGGCCCGGGCCGTCGTCATTCCATCTAAGGTAAGGTGTAAGCAGACACTCCCGCGACGTCTGCGTTCCGTCAAGCTGCGCAGGATCTTCATACTTCAGAAAGGTGATTAGCATGAGACGTCATGGCTTCACGTTGATTGAGCTTCTAGTCGTTATCGCCATCATCGCCATACTCGCGGCCATCCTATTTCCGGTCTTCGCCAAGGCCCGTGAAAAGGCCCGCCAATCGTCATGTCTGAGCAACATGAAGCAGATCGTCCTCGCCACGCTGCAGTACGTGCAGGACTATGACGAGCGCCTGCCCTGCCGCTGGTACAGCAGTGACGTATCTCCCAACTACCACTACCCGCACGTGGCCGTCACTCCGTACTGCAAGAGCATCCAGATCTTCACCTGCCCCAGTTGGAGCACCGCCCAGACCATGGCGGACCTTGGAACCTTCAACAGCAGCTACAGCACCCCCGGCGGCTCGCCCCTGCATCCCGCTGGTGATCCCGATGGGTTCGGCACCATGAGCGGCAACAGTGGCGCGATGAACGGCTATGACGCCGTCGCCATCGGCACCATCGGCAAGCCTGCCACCACCATGATCTGGTTCGAGATGAAGCTCGGTCCCCATCTGGACTGGGATAGCGCTGCCCATACGGGCTATGAGACCTATTCACGCAACCCCAATAACCAGGCCCACAATGGCGGCAACAACTACGGCTTTTCCGACGGCCACGCCAAGTGGCTCAACTTCCTCCCCGCCTACATGGCCACCATCGGCGAAGCCGACGACCAATAGCAACGACCTACTGCCAGCAGACCCCGGAAGGCGCCATCTCCCCAGGTGGCGCCTTCCGCATTTCTTCCAGAAGACAATTTCTGGGCTTGGGAGGTAGCTGCGCCACGGCGAAGGAACTCCTCCGTCTGTCACCACCAACTCTGAGAGAGGTTTCAAACATGAAGCGTAGTGGTTTCACGTTGATCGAGCTCCTGGTTGTCATCGCGATCATCGCCATTTTGGCGGCTATATTGTTCCCGGTGTTCGCCAAGGCCCGCGAAAAGGCCCGTCAGTCGTCCTGTCTGAGCAACCTCAAGCAGATTGGCCTTGCCTGGCTCTCCTACGCCCAGGACTACGACGAGCGCGTGTGCTGCTGCCGCGTCACCCCTGCTATCTCCGGTGCCGGCTCATCCTTTACCTATGACTTCCCCTACGTTCTGCTGCCATACATCAAGAACAACCAGGTCTTCGACTGCCCCTCCAGTTCGGCGACGAAGTATGCCGGCGGGCAGTATTACTACCCGGCGAGTTACCAGCAGAATGTCCGCCTGGGAAACGAACCGAATGGCGACGGCCGCAACAAGTTCCAGCCGGTGGCACTGGGTGCCATAAATAGCCCCTCCACCTGCCCGGTGCAATGGGACGCCAAGAACAACTCACCCGAAGGCTGGTGGGTGACCAACTACCTCGGCGTTCTCCACAACGACGGCTTCAACAGCACCTTCGCCGATGGCCATGCCAAATGGCTGAACCCGCAGCAGGGCATCGGCAGCATTTCACAGGATCCCGCTCTCTGAGGCCGTTGCGCCCCCCAATGCGTCAAAGGCAGCAGGCCCATACAAGCCTGCTGCTTCCATTTCTGCTAAGCGCCGTGCGCGCAGGTGAATGTCATGGTAAAAAGACTAATACTGCTGGCAGTCGCGCTTCTGGCGGCGGCTGCAGCCTTCGCCCAGGCCCCTGTCTGGCGTTTTGACAAGGACGGCGACTTGCAGGGCTGGACCTACTCGAATTTCGAGTTCGTCACGGTCAAAGACGGCTTCGTTCACATGCTCACCAAGTACGACCCAATCTTCGCCTCACCCCCCCTGGAGATCGACGCCAACCGCTACAAGATCATCGAGTTCCGCCTGCAGAGCAGCGTCACTGACGGCGGCGAGATCTTCTGGCACGCTGCCGGCCAGCCCTACACAGAGCAACAGATGTCCCGCCACACCGTTGTCGGCACCAACGAGCCGCGCGTCTACCGTGTGGACATGAGCACCCAGCCGACCTGGCAGGGCGTCATCACCGGCCTGCGCTTCGACTTCATCGACGCCTCCGGCGCCACGCTCGGCCTCGACTACATCCGTCTCCTCGACCGCGACCTCGGTGCTGTCCCCAATGCCAGCTTCGAGGATGACTTCAACAATGACGGCAAGCCCGATGCCTGGCAGGCCCAGGCTGCCGACTTCCGTCTCTCCAATGAACACGCCACCGAGGGCGACCGCTCGGCCCTGCTGGTCGCCGACGCCAAACCCGCCGTGCTCAGCACCAGCGTCCCCCTCAATCTCCTGGGTCGCTTCGCCCTCGAAGCCGACGCCGCCCTCGAAGGCCCCGCTGCTAAACTCCAGGCAGAGCTGACCTTCCGCGACGTCTTCGGCAAGCTTATTCCCGGCGCACCCGTCACGATGCCGCTCCCTGGCCGCTCGGAGTTCACCCCACCCGCCCACGCCGCCTCCGCCGACCTCAAGCTCATCCTCAGCCCCGGCGCCAAAGCCTGGATCGACTCCGTCCGCGTCACTCATGTCGTCGAGGAACTCGACCTTTCGGCCTCACCCATCGAAACCTGGCGTGCCGCCTGGATCTGGGCCGCCGACACCTATGGCAAGGACAACGCCTCGGCCTACCTGCGCAAGTCCTTCGATCTGCCCGTTGCCCCCGCCAACCTCACCGACGCCCGCGTCCAGGCCACTGCCGACGACGCCTACCAGCTCTTCGTCAACGGCAAGCTGGTCACCGAAACCGCCGACACCGACGGCTGGCGCACCCCGGAGATTCTCGACCTCAAGCCCTACCTCACTCAGGGCCACAACGTCATCGCAGTATTGGCCAAGGACCTAGCTTCCGCCGAGGGCTTCCTGCTCGAAGGCGGCTTCGCCTGGCCCAACGGCAGTCTCGATATCTATAGCGACAGCACCTGGAAGGGCGTCGGTCAGGCCCCCGAAGGCTGGCAGCAGCCCGGCTTCGACGACAGCGCCTGGCCCGTCGCGAGGGTCATCACCCCCGCCGGCGGCACCCCCTGGGGCTATCTGCCCTACACCCACTTCGGCGCCCGCGAGCAGGTGAAGCTGCTCCGCGCCACGCTACCGAAGCAGGTCCCCGCCGGCTCCACCATCGAAGTCTCCGCCACCATTCAGGCCCTCCCCAGGGCCGCCGAAACCTCTCCCCTGCGCCTCGCCCTGCTCCGTGGCACCGAGACCGTCATCTCCCGTGCTTACGGCTCCGGTATGGTCAAGCAGGTCGCCGGTGGCTACGAACTAGGCCCCATGAGCCTCAACCTCACCCGCTTCCTCATGCCGGGTGAGTATCACATCGCCCTCGGCTACCCGCGCACCCAGTACGTGGGCGCCTCTGCCGACTTCCCGCTAAGCCTCGGGGCCATCAAGGTCACCGCCCCCGCCAGTGCCGAGCCGCCCACGCGCGTCGAGGTCAAGCGCCACACCGGCCTGCCCACCCTCTTCATCAATGGCAAGCCCAACTCGTTCATGCACTACCTCGAGCTCACGGTCGGCGCGGCCCGCATTGACAACATGGCCCGCAACGCCAACCTCCACCTCTACGAAATCGACGCCGATGACATCGGCTGGAAGGGTGACGGACAGTTCGACTACGCTGCCTGGGACAGCAAGGTCCTGCAGCTACTGACCCTCGACCCGCAGGCGCTCATCATGCCCACCTTCGACCTCTCCGGCCTCGCCCATCGCTGGTGGATGCCCCTGCACCCCGACGAACTCTGCGTCAACGCCGCCGGCAGCACCAACGTCGGCATCTACGGTGCCCAGGGCACGATCATCTCCCTCGCTTCCGAGCTTTGGCGCAAGGAAGCCGGCGACGCGGTAGAGCGCTTCGTCAAGCACTGCCGCCAGGCCCCGTACGGCGTTCGCCTCGTCGGCTGGCAGCCCTGCTCGGGCGTAAGCTGGGAATGGCAGCACTGGGGATCAGTCGGCGCCTTCGAGCCCACCGACTACAGCAAGCCCATGCAGCAAGCTTTCCGCAACTGGGCCCGCAAACAGTACGGGGGCGACGTCCAGAAGCTGCAGGCCGCTTGGCAGCAACCAGCCGTCACCTTCGACACCATCGTCATCCCCACCGTCGAACAGCGCGACGGCCCCAAGGACCGGCTCTTCCGCGATCCGGCGCAGTGGCAGTACGTTATCGACTTCTACAAGTTCTTCCAGGACGTCATGGTGGACGGCATTGAGCACTACGGCCACCTGATGAAGAAAGCCGACCGCAACCGCACCATCGTCGGCACCTACTACGGCTACACCGTCACCATGCTCGGCGGCGCCCGTCGCGCCGGCGACGCTGGCCACATGGGCCTGCACCGCCTGCTGCACTCCGACGCCATCGACTTCCTGATGTCACCCTTCGACTACTCCAAGCGCGGCGTCGGCGACCCCTACACCGTAATGAGCGCGATCGGCTCGGTACTCTCCCACGACAAGCTCTGGGTCCTGCAGGCCGACCTGCGTACCCACCTCGTGACCGAGGCCAACCAGCGCGCCCACGGCTCGCCCGACAATCTCGTTGGCACGGTCAGCCAGCTCGAGCGTGCCTTCGCCAACGCCACTGCCAAGGGCTCCGCGACCCAGTGGTACGACTTCAGCAACGGCTGGATCGCCCGCGACCAGCGGCAGGGCCAGGTCATCAACAAGCTCCGCGAGATCGGCCAGGAGCAACTCAACTTCAACCGCGCCCCCGATCCCAACGGCATCGCCGTCATCGTGGACGAGAAGACTCCCGCCGCCTACCTCAGCCACGCCTTCGAGGTCAACAACTGGCTCGTCTACCGCCAGAAATCCATCTTCGAGAACGTCGGCGCCCCGTGGAACATCTACCTCCTCGACGACCTCACCGAGGGCAAGCTGCCCAGGTTCAAGATGTACGTGTTCCTCAACTGCTTCCACATGACTGACGCCCAGCGCCAGTTCATCACCAGGAACCTGCAAAGCGGCGGCACCACCCTCCTGTGGATGCTGGCTCCCGGCTACGCCAGCGACACCACCCTCGACGTCAAGCACGTGAGCCAACTCACCGGCATGGCAATGGTGGAGCGCAACCAGGACCTCCTCTGGCGCATGACCCTCAGCGACAAGCATGACCTGACTAAGGGCATAGTCGACTTCGAGCAGCCCAACTTCAAGCTGCCGATCCAGTTCGTCCCAGAGGACGCCCGCGTCACTTCCCTCGCCGACTGGGAAGGCACCGACGTCCCGGCCATGGCCATCTTCAAGCACCCGGAATGGACCAGCGTCTACTCCGCCGGCCCGCTCCTCTCGGCCGAGCTAGTCAAGCGTCTCGCCAGAAACGCCGGCGTCCACATCTACACGGAAAGCACCGGGCCAGCCTTCGTAGGCGGCGGCATGATCGGCCTCCACACCGGAGCCGCCCGCACCGAGACTCTGACCTTCCCCAGACCCACGACCGTAACCGACCTGATGACCGGTGAGCTTCTCGGCACGAAGGTAAAGACCCTCAAGGTCAAGCTAGAGGAGCCCCAGACCCGACTGCTGAAGATCGACTAACCACGACGCCGACCGCGGAATTCAGGAGATGCTCCAATGAACAAAGCCAAAACCTCAAACCAACTGCTGCAGGTCTTCACCGACGGCAGGGCTACCATCGACCGCCGCCTGACGACCCCGCGCACGCTCGACGACGTCTTCACCTTCCCGCGCTACAAGACACTCGCCGAGTGGGAGCACACCGCCGCGGACATACGCCAACACCTCCTCGCCTGCACCGGCCTCTTGCCGATGCCGGACAAGTGCCCGCTCAACCCGCGGTTCCTCGGGCGGTTCGAGCGCGACGGCTACAGCGTCGAGAAGGTCCTGCTGGAAACCTGGCCGGGCTTCTTCCTTGGCGGCAGCCTCTATCGCCCGCTCGGCAAGTCCGGCCCGTTCCCCGCCATCATCAACCCGCACGGCCACTGGGCGCGCGGGCGATTGCACAACGATCCCGACCTGGGGAGCCTCCCCGGACGCTTCATCAATCTAGCGCTCCAGGGGCACGTCGCCTTCGCCTACGACATGATCGGCTACAACGACACCTTCCAGTTGCCGCATGACTTCCTGGGCGACCGCGAAGCGCTGTGGGGCATCTCGCTCCTGGGGCTGCAACTGTGGAACAGCATCCGCGCGGTGGACTTCGTGGAATCACTGCCGGAGGTGGACAAGAAGCGCCTCGGCTGCACCGGGGCCTCCGGCGGAGGAAGTCAGACGTTCCTGCTGACGGCCGTGGAACCGCGCATCGCCGCCTCCTTGCCCGCGGTCATGGTCTCCGCGCACATGCAGGGCGGATGCGTGTGCGAGAACGCGCCCTCGCTGCGCCTGCGGTACTCCAATGTCCAGATCGCCGCCTGTACCGCCCCCCGGCCCCTCCACCTCATCGCCTGCACCAATGACTGGACCAAAAACATGGCCACGGACGAATTCCCGGCCATTCAGAGCATCTACCGCCTCTATGGCGCCGAGGACAACGTCAGCTTCTTCATCCAGGAAGCCAACCACAACTACAACTACGCCAGCCGCCAGTCCTGTTACCAGTTCTTCGGCAAGCACTTCCTGGGCGAGAACGATCCAGAGAAGCTCCGCGAGCAGCCTTTCACCGTCGAGTCCGACAATGATCTCCTCGCCCTGCCCGACAAACGCCCGGCCAAAGGCGCCCTCGGTCAGGCGGCGATCATGCGCTCCCTCGAGGGGGCGGCGCTGAACCAATGGTTCGCCTGGGAGCCCAAAGACAAGCCCAGCCTCAAACGCTTCCGCGACACCTTCGGCGCTGTCTTGCAGCAAACCATGTCCATCGCTCTGCCCGCGGCCAACGAACTCGCTATCAAGCGCCTCGGCGTCATCCAGGGCGACAACTACACCGCCGAGCGAATGCTGCTCGGCCGCAAGGGCGAGGGCGACGCCGTCCCTGCGCTCCTGTTCACGCCGCTGCGCAACAAAGCCCGCCGCCCGGCGACGGTACTGGTTCACGAATATGGCAAGGCTGCGCTGATGGCGGAAGGGCTGCAGACTCCGGGGGCACTGGTGAAGGGGCTGCTCGAAGCGGGGCACGCGGTGCTGACTTTGGATCCACTGCTGTGCGGCGAGTATAACGCGCAGGCCGGCATGGTAACGCGCCGCAACCGTGACGTGCGGCTGTTCAACACCTACAATCGCCCGGACGTGGTCGAAAAGGCCCAGGACATCCTCACCGCCGTCGCCGCCGTGACCTCCCTCGCGGGCGCGTCACAGGTCAACGTCGCCGGCCTGGGCGAAGCTGGATTGTGGTGCCTGCTGGCCGGCGCCGCCGCTCCCCAGGCGATCAGCAGGATGGCAGCGGACCTCGCGTCTTTCGATCCGGCCACTGACGCGGAGTTCCTCTCGCGCCTGAACGTACCCCACCTCCGTCGCGCCGGCGACCTGGCCGCCGCCACTGCCCTATTCGCCCCGCGCCCACTGCTCGTGCACAACCTCTGCCCTGATTTCGACGTCCCTGCGCTACGCGGCATGTACCGCGCCGCGGGCAACTCGCAAGCCTTAACAACAAAACGCCAGCCAGCCTCCCCCAAAGCCATCCTAAGCTGGCTGCTGACCAAACCGTCGCGGTGATCCAGCGGGCTCCGTCTTCCTCCGGGCCCCAAACAGCAACAGGGGCGGCCATAGCCGCCCCTGTTGGCTTCAACCATCCTGAGCAAAGCCAAGAATCACATCTACGTTACCCTGAGCGAAGCGAAGGATCTCCGACGATCCTCCACTAACGCTCAGGCCAACAACGCCCTCACCGGTACCCACTCCCCCCGTCTCGCCGTCTCGCCGTCCCCGATTCCCGATTCCCCAGTCCCCATTCCCCAGTCCCCATTCCCGGCCTTACCCAAACTTCCGCGGCAGATCCACCACCTGCGACTTCTCAATCCCTGCCAGCTCCATCACCCTCCGGCACCACCCGTGGTTGCCCACCGCCCCGCACGAATGCGCATCGCTTCCCAGCACAAACTTCACATTCTTCTCCGCCATCAGCGCCAGCACATCCGCATATTCCAGCGTGAACTGCGCCACCGGCACGTCCGGATACCACCACGGCATCTGGTTCATGATCTCAAACGCCGTATCCGTCTCATACAGCGCCGCCGGGACCTCACGCAACCCGGTCCGCGGCAGCTGCCCCGGCGTAACCTGCGCGGGGAACCGCCCCAGGTTGAACGGGTGGGCGAGCGCATCCACGAGCGGGTTCTGCACCGCCGCCAGCGTCGCCCGGAACACATTGTCCAGGTACCGCTCAATCTGCGCCGGCGGGTCCATCGCTATCCCCTTCGTCGTCCCGCCCATATCCGCCAGCACAAACTGCACCAGCGTCGCCTCGCTCTCGGTCAGTGCCAGCGTCCCCAGATGATCGCGTATCTGTACCTCCATCCCCGCCACCACTTTGATCGTCGACGCCGCATCGGCCGCCACAATCCGCGCCACCCGTGCGCTCAGGTCGTCATCATGCGGCCAGTAGTGGTCGGAAATCACCACCAGCTCCAGCCCCGTCGCTTCGGCCATCAGGACATTCTCTTCAACCGAGTTCCGTCCGTCCGACATGTTAGTGTGCGTGTGGCAGTCATAGGGGATCGCCATCATCAGCCTCCGTGCGAGACACTGCTGCTAATATCTTCGTAGGACGGGCGTCTCATCCGTCTCCAACATGCGATGCCGAAGCTCCCCCTCTCGCTCCAAGCTCCAACGACATCTTCGTAGAACGGGCGGCTCGCTCCAACGATATCTTTGTAGGACGGGCGGCTCGCCCGTCTCCAACACGCAATGCCGAAGCTCGCCCTCTCGCTCCAAGCCTCCAACGATATCTTCGTAGGACGGGCGTCTCGCCCGTCTCCAACACGCGATGCGGCGGTCTCGTCTTCAGGCCCGAAGGGCCGTCAGCCGCTAGCCAGGGCCGCAAGGCCCTGGTAACTGCCACCTCCACCCTCAGGAGCCCCGAAGGGGCGGCAGCCAATACCTCTACCCCAAAACCTCGCGCGTCGCACTCAGACTCTCTTCCGCATACCGAACCGGATCATCAACAATGTTGAACAGATCAAGGGATCGCCATCATCAGCCTCCGTGCGAGACACTGCTGCTAATATCCTCATACGACGGGCGGCTCGCTCCAACGATATCCTCATAGGACGGGCGACTCGCCCGTCTCCAACACGCAATGCGGCGGTCTCGCCTTCAGGCCCGAAGGGCCGTCAGCCGCTAGCCAGGGCCGCAAGGCCCTGGTAACTGCCACCTCCACCCTCAGGAGCCCCGAAGGGGCGGCAGCCAATACCTCTACCCCAAAAGCTCGCGCGTCGCCCTCAGACTCTCTTCCGCATAGCGCACCGGATCATCCGCTATGTTGAACAGATCAATCGTGTAATACCCATCATACCCCACTTCCAACAATTTCTGATGCAACTCCTGCAGCGGCATGTCCCCCTGCCCCGGCACCAGATGCTTGTGCTCGCCCGCCGGGAAGTCCTCCCAATGCACATGCAGCAGATATGGCGCCAAATCCTCCACCGACTGCAGCAAGTCCCCGTCCGTCAGCCACGCATGCCCCACGTCGAGGTTCACCCCGAGCGCCGGGTGGTCAACCTCCTCGATCAGCCGCAGCATCTCCGCCGTTCCCGCCACGAACATCCCCGGCTCCGGCTCAATCGCAATCGCATGCCCTCGCTCCAGCGCCTCCGGCAACAGCTCATTGCGCAGCAGCGCCACCAACTCCGCCCACTGCTCCCCCTCTCGCCCCTCGACGAGGTGCTCCGAGTTCAAAATCAGTATCTCCGCCCCCAGGTCCTGCACAATCCGCCCACACCTCACCTGGTTCGCCCGCCGCTCGTCATGGTCCTCGCGGTCACCATGATAGCTCACACTCGCGATCTCCAGCCCGGCCTCGCTCACCATCGCCGCGACGTCACCGCACCGCCCCGGGTCAAGCTTCTCGGGCCGCATCTGCGGGTGCTCCAGACACAACTCAACCCCGTCATACCCAATATCCGCCAGCGCCGCCAGCGCCTCCGACACGTTCCACTCGCGAAAGCCAGCCGTTCGAAAACCAATCTTCATCTCGTCATCCCTGCTTCCACCCGTGCTCGCCCAGAAGCGGCACGAACACGCAGTCAATGGATCGCTCGACCACCAACTTCCCCTCGCACTTCACCGCCACCTGGCAGGTCTGCATAAATCGATTCCCAACCGGCGCCACAACTCTTCCGCCATCCGCCAGTTGCGCCACCAACGGTTCCGGCAGCCCCGGCGCCGCCGCCGAGATCAGCACTCGATCAAACGGCGCGCCCTCCTGCAGCCCCAGCGTCCCGTCTCCCGCAACAATATGCACATTCTCATACCCGAGCCGCCTGACTACGTCCGCCGCCAGACGCGCCAACTCCGGCACCAACTCCACCGCCCAGACCTCCTCGGCCAGTTGCCCCAGCAACGCCGCCACATACCCCGATCCCGCCCCCACCTCCAGCACCCGATCCCCCGGCCTCACCTCAAGCAGGCTCAGCATCAGCGCGACCATATACGGCTGCGAGATGCTCTGCCCATGCCCAATCGGCAGCGCCCGGTCCTCATAGGCTTCCCAAACCGCCTCCGGCCACACGAACTCATGCCGCGGCACCTCCCCCATAGCCCGAAGCACCCGCTCATCGTCCAGGCCCCGCGCCCGAAGCTGGCGCTGCACCATCTCCGCCCTCTGCCGCGCCAGATTACCCCGTGAAGGTACTGTCATAGTCTCCCATGCAGGTTCGGCATGTCGCCCCGTCGAAGTCTCTGCTTGCGGCTCTTGCGAGCATAGGGATCGCCGAGAACCTTATCTTCGTAGGACGGGCGTCCCGCGTGGTGCGGGCGTCTCGCCCGCTCACGCCGTCCCGCGTCTCACGCCGTCGCGGAACTTTAGCTTCTTCTTCCGCGTATATCTTACCATAGAAGGGAGGTGACGCACATTGGCAATGACGCCAGCAGACAGATCGCCCTCGGCACCGCAGGCCGTCCGCGAAGATTCTGATATCATCGCCGCCCTGATCCGCACCGCGATCATTATTGCTTTCTATAGCCTGCGGTACTACTACAGTGCCTATCCGGTCCCGCTGTACATGGACCTCACCCTGTGGGCCGCGGCTATCTACAATCTGGGCCTCCTGGCCCTGCACCTGGCCGACCGCCCGCTACGCCGCCAGCGCCCCCTGGGCCTCCTGCTGGACCTGCTACTGGTCACCGCCGCCATAGTCACCGTCCACCGCGAGGGCTATGACCTCTTCAACTTGTACTACCTCGTCGTCATCGCGGCAGCCGTCTGGTTCCGCCTCATCGGCGCAATCAGCGTGAGCATCGTTGCCATCGTGCTCGCCCTCTTCGCCCCGCACGTGTTGCTGCAATACCCGCTCGCTGTTGATGAGGTCATACTCAAAGCCCCACTGCTCATGCTCGTGGCAGTGATCGCGGGCTACCTGATGCGTGCCCATGACGCCGAACACGTCGCCATCGTCGCCCTCCGCCAGGAAATGCGCCTCGCGCGCACGCTGCAAAGCCGCCTGCTCCCCTCGTCGCTACCCAGGATCGAAGCCTATGACCTCGGTCTGATCTTCGAACCAGCCCGCCAGGTCGGTGGTGACTTCTACGACCTCCGCCTGCTCGACGATGACCATCTCTTCGTCGTCCTCGCCGACATGTCCGGCAAGAGCGTCTACGGCCTCGTCCACCTCTCCCTCGTCTTCTCGCACCTCCAGGCCGCCGCCAACGAAGGCTTCGGTCCGGCCGAGATCGCCCGCATCGTCAACCGCGGCACCTACGCAGCTTTGCAGCCCGAAAGCTACGCCTCAGTCTTCATCGCCACCCTCCGCCTCTCCGACGGCCTGCTCACCTACGTCAACTGTGGACACGTCCCCCCGCTGCTGCTCTACCGCGACGAACGAGAGCCGGCCCTGCTGGCCACAGGCGGCACAGTCATAGGCGCCATTCCAGAGCCCATGTATGAAGAGCGGCAGGCGAGGCTTGAGGCTGGGGATATTCTGGTCTGCTACTCGGACGGCATCTCCGAGGCTCGCAGTACGGGGCGGCAATTCTACGGGGAAGAGAAAGTGGCGCAGATGGCGCGGCAAGGTACAGACCTGCCGGCTCAGGACCTGGCAGCCCAGCTATACCACGACGCAACCCACTTCGCGGCCAGCCCGGGCCAGGACGACGTAACAGTAGTAGTAATCCACAAAACACCCCCCGCTCCCCCCGGAGGGGCCGAGCTTTAGCCGGCCCGCCGTTATCACCGACCACCCCTCGCACCTTACCCAACCCCAACCCGCCCGTCTCACCCCCCCCGATTCCCCCTTCCCGATTCCCCCTCCCGGCCGTTCAATGATACGATCGTATGACTCCGCACACCCGCCCCAGAATCTGCGCCTCGCGCGTGATGATCGGCTCCAACGCATCGTTCTCCGGACGCAACTCAACCGCATGCTCGTGCTGGAAGAACCGCTTCACGGTCGCCTCTTCCTCCAGCATCGCCACCACGATCTCGCCATTGGTCGCGCTCTGCCGCCGCTCCACCACCACCATGTCCCCATCCATGATTCCGGCGTTGATCATGCTGTCTCCGCGCACACGCAGGAGAAACAGGTCCTGACCGGGAAACAGTCCTTCCGGTAGCGGGTACTCCTCTTCCACGTTCTGCGTGGCCAGGATCGGCTCACCGGCCGCAACCTTACCCACCAGCGGCACAATCCGCGCCGGCATCGGCTGGTAGTCACCCGTGGGCCGCAGCGCCCGCGTCAGCGACCCATCCCGCTCCAGGCAGCCTGCCTTCTCGAGCGCGCGCAGATGGAAATGGACTGACGAACTCGAAGTTAGGCCCACTTCCTGCCCGATCTCACGCACGGTTGGGGGGTATCCCCGCTCGCGCGTAGTGCGCACGATACAGTCCAAAATCGCCTGCCGGCGGTCACTGAGCTTCTCTTTGGCCATGGCTTGATCACCCTCACAGGGTAGCTTCTGCGGCATTCACGCGGATTGTAGCACAAACGTTCGCATGTCGCAAACAAAAGTTCGATGTTTCGAGTCACAATTTCATGAAGCGTCACCAATTCCAGGAACTCTACGAACTCGAAGACTTCTACTGGTGGTTCATCGGCCGCCGCGAGCTCGTCCGCGACCTCGTCCGCCGCTACTCCCCCGACCCCGCCCAGCGCCTCCTCGATGCCGGCTGCGGCACCGGTGGCACCCTTCACCAACTCGAGGGCCGGGGCGACCTCTACGGCTGCGACCGCTCGCAGTACGCCCTCACCTGCTGCCTCCGCCGCGGCCTCGGCTGCGTCTCCCTCGCCGATGTGACTTCGCTCCCCTACGACCCCGACACCTTCGGCGTGGTCGTAAGCTGTGATGTCCTCGAACACGTCCCCGACGACCGCGCCGCTGTCGCCGAGATGGTCCGCGTCCTGCGCCCTGGTGGCCACCTGGTCCTCACCGTCCCCGCCCACCGCTTCCTCTGGAGCGAGCACGATGAGGCCCTCGCCCACCTCCGCCGTTATTCTGCCAAAGAACTTCGCGCCCTCCTGCAGGAGGCAGGTCTGCAGGTGGTGAAACTAAGTCCGGTGGTGGTCATCGCCTTCCCGCCGATCCTACTCTTCCGCCTGCTCCAGCGCCTCCGCCGCCGCCAGCCCGACGAACCGAAAACCGACCTCCGCGTCCTGCCCGCGCCCCTGAACAAGCTCCTGATCTGGGCGCTTAGGTTGGAAAACTGGCTCCTACGATACCTCAACCTCCCCGTAGGAACCTCTCTAGTAGCGGTTGCCAAAAAGGTATGATCGGGAGACGTTTTTGAATCTGATCCCTGAATCCTGAACCCTGGTGCCTGCCCTATGCGCGTTGGCCTCTGTTTCGCCGGTGGTACGCAGGAACTCTCGCAGGTGGACCTCGGCTTCGTCCAGGCCCTCGGCTTCTCCACCCTGTTCGTGGGTTGTTACGAGGACGATGCGCACTGGCGAGCGGAGGAGCTCGCCGGCTTCGCCCGCCGCGCCCGCGCCCGGGGCTTTGACATCTTCGTTATGCCGTGGGGCTATGGCAAAGTCCTCGACCCCGACCCCGCCGTCCCCAGCCTCTACGTCGAAACGCATCCTCAGACCTTGCAGATCGACAGCCGCGGCCGTCGCGTGCCCAAAGCCTGCCCCAACAACCCCTACTTCCTCGAATGGTTCTCCTCCAGCATGCGCACCCTCGCCTGGCTGCTCGAGGGCAGTGGCTTCCTGTGGGACGAGCCCTCCTTCCACTACTCCCGTGGCACCTGGGCCTGTCGCTGCGAATACTGCCAGCGCCTCTACCACGCCTCCCTCGGCCGCGACCTGCCACGGGATTACGCGGGCGACGTCGTCAACTTCCGCGAGCTAAGCATCGTCATGTTCCTCCTCGCCGCCGCCGCGGCGGTCCAGGCGGTGGACTACCGCCTCCAGTCCCTCGTCATGCCCACTCCAGCCCTCCCGGGCTCGCAAGTCCAAAGCGGCACGGGCAACTGGGGTTCCCTCGCCGCCTGCTCGGCCTGCGACGTCCTCAGCCTCTTCGTCCCCTGGCAACACAACGACGTCCCGATGGAGCAAGCCGTCAAGGACATCCATCAAGAGGGCCATCGCCAGGCCGACAAGTACGGGAAGCAGTCAATCCTCTGGGTAGCCGCCAGTCCCAGCCCCCGCGACCGCATCCTCGACGCCATACCAGTAGCCGCCGCCGCCGGCGCGAGAATGCTGGTCCTGGCCGACTACGGCAGCCTGCTAGCCAGCCCCGCCTTCCCAAGGATGCAGGAAGACCTCCAGCGTGTAATCTACCAGGTAAAATAGCCATCCCAGTTCCTGCCGTCCCCTCCCTCCCTCCGCGTAGGTCGGTTCGTCCCCGAACCGACACCCGACACCAACTCCATTCCTCCCCAGCCTGTCATCCTTACATCCTGCAAATCCCGCCGTTCGATCCTGTCCATCCTGTCCTCTCTCCCTCCCTCCCCAATGCCCCTCAGAACCAAACAGGCGCGACCTCCGAGGCCGCGCCTGTCACATCTCAGCCGTCAGTTGCACTCACCGTATCTGCAACGCCGTCACCGCCGTCGCCTGCGCCCCTTCACTTCCCTTCGCCTCCACCCGCACCAGGTACGTCCCCGCCGGCACCCGCGTACCGCTGCCGCCCTTCCCATTCCAGGCCAGCGACGTCAGCCCCGCCGGCAAGTCCCTCTCCCCGAGCTCCGCCACCACCC
>JBDKRC010000289.1:0-2422 GCA_039683575.1 Armatimonadia bacterium
CGCGGCGCCGGGCGACGTGGAACCGGCTTCCCCCGAGGCCACTGAGCCGGCGACTGCCCCCAAGACCCACATCAACATTCTTGTGCTGGGGTCGGATGGGCGCACAGAGGAGGACCCGGGGCGCTCAGACAGCATCATCCTGGTTGGACTCGACACCGTGACCCGCAAGATCACCCTGATGTCCATACCGCGGGACACGCGTGTGACCATTCCAGGCCACGGGATTGGCAAGATCAATGCGACAACGAACAAGGACGTCTATGCGGATGGCGGCGTTCCCCTGCTCAAAAGAACGATTCAAGGCCTCATCCCCGGCATAACGGTAGACTACTACGTCCGGGCGAACTTTGCGGGCTTCGTCAAGATCATCGACGCCGTGGGCGGCGTCACGATCAACGTCGAGGAACGTATGGTGTACCACACCAGCGATACGAACATCGACCTCCAGCCGGGCCTGCAGCACCTGAATGGAACCAAGGCGCTGGAATACATGCGCTTCCGCGACGATGGCGTGGGCGACTTTGGCAGTTGGGGTGGGCAGGAGCACGGACGCGTGGCGCGACAGAAGAATCTGCTCAAGGCCGTCATCGCACAGACGACCGACCTGCGCAATGCCTGGCGTCTACCAACAGTTGTTGCAACCATTGGCGATGCAGTGTCGACGGACCTGCCGACCGCCCAGATGGTGCAGCTGGGGCTGACGTTCAAGGACGCCACGGACAAGGACGTGACGACGGTCGTGTTCCCAGGAATTCCCAAGTGGGTGGACGGCGTCTCTTATGTCGTCCCGTACACGGGGCCCATGGCTGAGAAGGTGGCCCCGCTCTTCCGGGAGTCGGCGGCGCCCATCGACACCCCGTCCGCAGCTGTCCCGGGCACCTAGCGTGACAGCATGGCCGGAATCCGTGTTCCGGGGCTATACTGCCAGGGGGTGTGACGTCCGATGAGCGTGCGCAGGAACCTGATTCACAGGGTGGTTGCCGTGGCACTGCTTGTGGTGCTGGCGGGGGCAATGGTCGTCCTCCCGCGCGCCGTTCCTGCCTCGTCCCTGCCTCCGGCCCAGACAGGCGCTGACACGGCCAACCATCCACCACCTGCCCAGCGCGTCGTACCACCCATCCCCCTCCTGCCGCAGAAGGACCTCGACTGGCCGCTCAACATCCTGCTCATGGGCGCCGATTCGCGCGTGGCCAGCGACCCCGGTCGTGCCGATGCCATCATCCTCATGCGTCTCGAGCCGGCGACCAGGAAGGTCCGCCTGCTCTCCCTGCCGCGCGACACACGGGTGACTGTTCCGGGACACGGCGTGAACAAGCTCAACCAGGCGTCGAGCGGATACTGGCGGGACGGCGGGACCGCCCTGCTCGTGAAAACGATAACGACTGATCTGCTGCCCGGCCTCACGGTGGATTACACGGTCAAGACGGACTTCGCTGGCTTCGCAGCCATCATCGACGCGCTGGGCGGCGTCACCATCGATGTCGAGGAGCGCATGTACTACAAGGCGAGCGACATCGTCATCGACCTGCAGCCGGGCGTCCAGCATCTGGACGGAGCGCAGGCGCTTGGGTATGCGCGGTTCAGGATGGATGCCGTGGGTGATTTCGGTTCGTGGGGCGGTCAGGAACACGGCCGCGTCATGCGGCAGAAAAAACTCATTGCGGCGGTTCTCGACCAGACCAGGGACGTCAGGACGCTCCTGCGGCTGCCTGCCGTCATTCGGGCCGTGCGCGCCGCCGTGACCACGGACATGCCCTTTGACCTCATGGCGCAAATTGGCATGACCTTCCGCACGGTCGGCGCCGCTGACGTCGAAACGGTCACGTTCCCCGGCGTCCCCAAGTATGTGGACGGGCTCTCGTACGTCATTCCGGACACAGCGGCCCTCAAGGCGAAGGTGGGGCCGCTCTTCGGCATTCCGGCAGGCAGCTGAGGGGCGGTTCTACCACTGGTTGACCACCTTCTCGGCGAAGCCGGGAAAGTGGTCCAGGGCAACAGGCGTGCCATCGTCCAGGACCGCAGTCCCTGTAAAGGCGCCAAACACCTGATGCTGCACGGTCTTGAGAATGCCGATGTCTGTCCGGGAATGGCGGTCCAGCGTAGGCTCGAAGTCCATGTCGAACCGGTGGTCATTGGTGACAACCTTCCATGGTTTGAGAAAAGAGTCCGGCGGAATCTGGAACTCCACGCGGTCGAGCTTGTGAATGTGGCCGTCCCAGAACAGCCCGTTCTCGCTGGCGGCGCTGGTGTCGCCGAAGCCGTAGCCGATGTTGAAGCCGACGGAGTGCCCGTCCAGGTGCCCCGAAGCGGACCCCCAGTACCACATATTGCGGTAGGGCCAGACGCCCCGCCCCCAGTCCAGAACGCCCGATGCGGTCTCGGGATGGAACGCATGGTCCACGCCGCCCACAGTGATGACGCC
>JBDKRC010000290.1:0-5343 GCA_039683575.1 Armatimonadia bacterium
GCAGGTGGTTGCGGATGAGGCGGGTTGTGGTCTCAGTGACCTCACGGCGCAGGCGCAGACGGCGGGCGATACGATGGGCGACGTGGGCTCCGACGCGGTCGTGCTCGAAGAAGCGCCACCAGCCGCGCTCGTCCTGGCACCGGCACTCGGGCTTGGCGAAGTCGTGCAGGAGAGCGGTGAAGAGGAGCGTGGCGGGCAGGTCGCGGCGCGAGAGGTAGGCAGCGAGGGCCCCGGTGTTGTTGGGCAGGAAGTTCTGTGGGGCGAGAAGGATGGCTTCGAGGCTGGCGACCACTTCGAGAGTGTGGCCCCAGACATCGAGGTGGTGATAGCGGCCCTGCTGCACCCCGCGCATGGGCTCGATCTCAGGAAGTAGCTGGCCGAGGACGCCGTCGGCATCCATGAGGCGCAGGGCAGCGGCGGCGCGGCCGGGCTGAAGGGTCTTCAGGAACTCCTGACCGAGGCGCTCTCCGGCGACGCGGGGGAACTCGGGCGCGACCTGGCCGAGCCAGTCGCGGGTCTGGGCCTCGATCTCGAGGCCGAACTGGGAGTAGAAGCGATAGGCGCGCAGGCAGCGGAGCGGGTCGGCGTGGAGGTTCGCGAGGCCCAGAGCGCGGATCGTGCCGGACCGCAGATCGGAGAGGCCTGAGGCGGGGTCTATGAGGGTATCCTGGGCTGGCTCGTAGGCGAGGGCGTTGAAGGAGAAGTCACGGGCGCGGAGGTCGGCTGCGAGGTCGGGCGCGCGGAAGGAGACGAGGTCGTAGTGCAGCGGCTCACCTTCGTGCAGGACGAGGCGGTAGGTCTGGGTGTCTTCGTGGAGGACGACGAGATGGGCGCCGGTCGCGGTGGCAATGGCCTGGGCGAGGGGTTGCGCTACGGGTGTGGCGAGGTCCCAATCGTCCACTTTCCTGCCGAGCAGGGCATCGCGGACCGCGCCGCCGACGACGTAGAGCGGGACACCCAGGGAGGCGGCGGCCTGCTCGATGGCCACCCGGGCGGGTGATTGCTGCCAGGCCTCGCGCACCAGTTCGGGGTTCATATCAGGGGTGTACCAGGGCGAGTGATTGGTGTAGGGCGAAGGCGAGGGCGAGCTGGGCGGCGGTTACGCCTCCGGCGACGGCCCAGAAGCCATTGCCTTGTAGACGGCTGAGGCCGCCGCAGGGGACAGTGGCGAACAGGGGCATCAGGAAGAGCCAGATGCGGCCCACCTCGCCGAGGGTAGAGCCGGAGAGAAGGACGGCGAGCAGGGCAGCCAGGGCGCCCCAGGCGAGGCCGGTGCAGGCACCGGGCAGGGAGCAGCTTTCGCGCTTGAGGCGTGAGAACGCGGCGATGACGAGGGTGACGAGAACCGGGCCCATGAACAGGGCGAAGTCGTAGAGATTCATCGGCAACCAGGGGAGATAGGTGCGGTGGCTCAGGTCCATCTGGCGCTGCTGCTCGTGGCTGATCACGAGGAGGTTCGCGAGGACGTTGTAGCCGAGCAGGAGGAGGATGAGGTAGAAGATGGCGATTACCGCGAGCGCAAGGGCGACGCCGAGGTAGAGCAGGCGAGGGGATAGCTGCCGCCCCTTCGGGGCTCTGGCTGTTGGGGCATCTGATACCAGGGCCTCGCGGCCCTGGCTAGAGGCTGACGGCCCTTCGGGCCTGACGACGAGGCGAGCAGCAGGTTGGGGCGGATCATCTTCGGGCCTGACGACAGGGCAGGCGGCAGGCTGGGGCAAATCATCTTCGGGCCTGACGACAGGGCAGGCGGCAGGTTTGTGCGAATCATCTTCGAAACACGGCCCCAGCGTGGTGTCGTGCTTGAGACGCAGCCAGGCCATGGCGGCCATGGGGAGGACGACGACGGCCAGGCCGGCGGTCCAGAAGGTGGCGAGGGCGAGGGCTAGACCGGAGGCAGCGTAGAGGGGCAGCGACTGTCTTTTGAGTCCCCAGGCCCAGAGGGCTACTGGCAGGACGCCGAGGGCAGCGGCAAAGCCGTCAATGCTCGGCGTAAAGGCGAGCAGTGAGGGCAGCGAGGCGGCGAAGAAGGCGGCGAGGAGGCCGGCGCGGCGATCCCAGAGGGCTGCGGCGAGGAGGAACACCGACAACGGCAACAGGCCGCCGAGCGCGGTGGCGGCGGCGCCGGTTAGCCAGGCCAGCGGCATGTCACGGGCGGTGAGGCCGGGGATGCCATAGAAACGGGCGGCCCGGAAGAGGTCATCGGAGGTGGTGTTGAAGTGGCGGCGGAGGTAGTTCTCCAGCCACAGTGCAGGGCCAGGCCAGCGTTCTAGCAGGGCTTTGCCGGCGCGGAAGAAGAGATAGGGGCCGGGGGGATGGGTGCGGACGCGGCCGGGGATGCTAACGACTTCCTGCGGCGTGGAGTAGAGGCGGAAGGCCTCGTGGAGGTCGGGAGTGGTCAGAGCGTAGCTGTAGTAGCCCATGGCGGCGACGCTGACCGTTACGGCGGCGAAGTTGTAGGTGTCGGGGACGTCGTCGAGGGCCGGACCGAGCATGAGGAGCGTGCTGCTGAGTACGCAAAGGATCAGCGCGACGACTACGATGGAGCGCGAGGGAGAGCGCTCCTGTTGGATGGCGTAGCCAATGATGAGCAGCGCCACAAGCAGGACCGTGAGACCAGCGACATAGGCGGGGCCCGGGACGCCGGCGACTTCGATAGGAAGCCATTCCCACTGACCGGGAACGCCGAGGGGCAGGAGGTTGAGCTTCAGGAGGATGATCGCGAACGCGGTCAGGAGCACGCCGAGGGCGAGGGCCAGCCAGGGCGTTCGCGCGGGCGGTGTCATGCCTGCTCCCCCGCAGTCTCGCGCTTGAGGCGAGCGACTTCGGCGTCGGTGAGGTTACGGTACTTGCCAGGCTCAAGCGTGCCGAGTTCAACGCCGTCAATGGCGACGCGAATGAGGCGCTGGACGGGGTGGCCGACGACATCGAGCATGCGGCGGACCTGGCGCTTGCGGCCCTCGCGGATGGTGACCTCGATGGCGGTGGCCTGGTTGAGGCGGTCGAGAATGCGGGCGTGGGCAGGAGCGGCCATGCCATCGTCGAGCAGGACGCCGTGGCGGAGCTTGCTGAGAGCCTCGGGGCCGACTTCGCCCTTCACGAGCACCTGGTAGCGCTTGGAAATCTGAAAGCGCGGGTGAGTGAGGGCGTTGGCGAGTTCGCCGTCGTCGAAGAGAAAGAGGAGGCCCTCGGAGTCGGCGTCGAGGCGGCCGACCGGGTATACGAGCCGGCGCAGGTGCGACGGGACAAGTTGCATGACGGTGGGACGGCCCTCGGGGTCTTTGCGCGAGGAAATGTACCCGACCGGCTTGTGGAGGGCGAGGTAGTGGAACTCGGTGGCGAGGCGCAACGGCCGGCCATCCAGACGGATTACCTGGGTGGCCGGATCGGCCTTAGTCCCCAGTTGTGCCGTCTGCCCGTCGACCGTCACTCGACCCTGAAGTATCAGTTTTTCGCCTTCGCGCCTTGACGCGACGCCGGCGCGCGCGAGCAGCTTTTGAACCCGCTCCATGCAGCAACACTCCTGCCGCCAGAAACACCAGTCCGCATGTTCCGGCTTGCGGCAATTTCATATTACATAGCCGCGCCCAGAGGCTCAGCGGGACTTCTTCAAGCGCCAGCAGGCGCACTTGCTGGACCTTCCCGGCATAGGTGACCTGCAGCGTCCCCACAACCTGCCCGGGCATGATCGGGGCCTCACAGCGGCCCTTGGCCACCACGGCCTTGGGGGCGGGTTCGGCTTGATCCAGGATTACAAAGACGTCGCGTTCGGGGCGGGCCGAGACCTTACCAACGGCACCACGGCGGACGCGGAGGTTGTAGACATCATCGGCGCGCGCGATGCAGGTGCGCTGGTACTTGCTGAAGCCCCATTCAAGCAAGGTGCGGGCGTCGGTCCACGAGTTCCCGCACTTGAGCACTACGCAGACCAGCCGCCAGCCGTCGCGGGAGGCGGAGGCGGCGAGGCAGCGGCCTGCCTGCCGGGTGTAGCCGGTTTTGACGCCATCGCACTCGTTCCAACTCAGCAGCAGGCGATTGCGGTTGACCAGCTTGCGCATCCAGGGCTTGCCGGCCCAGGGAATGCAAGTATCACGAGTGCCGACGATAGCGGCGAAGGATTCGTTCTGCAGCGCCTGGCGGGCCAGTTCGCACAGGTCTGCGGCGGTCGAGTAATGATCGGCGCGGTGCAGGCCGTGGGGGTTGGCGAAGTGCGTGCCCCGCAGCCCCATTGCAGCGGCGCGATTGTTCATCATTTCGACGAAGGCGGGCACGCTGCCGCCGACGCACTCGGCAACCATGACGGTGGCGTCGTTGGCGGATTTGATCAGCGAGGCCTGCAGGACCTGTTCGAGCTTGAGAGGCTCTCCGGCCGTGAGGGCAATCGAGCTTTCGCCGGTCTCGGCGGCCGTTTTGCTGGCCTGATGGATGCGCTGCAGGTCGCCGCTTTCGCAGGCGAGCAGGCCGGTCATCATCTTGGTGAGGCTGGCCGGATACATTCGGCGGTCGGAGTGGCGCTCGAAGAGCACGCGGCCGCTGTCGGCGTCCATCAGGATCGCGGCCTCGGCTGAGATCGCGGGCAGGCCGGGGCCATCGGCGTAGGGAACCGCGCGCGGCTTGACCTGCGCCGCAGCCACCGACACCATCAGCAGCAGAAAGAGGCTGGTCAGGACTGGACTTCGGATGACTCTTCCTCCTGGGTTGTCGTGGAAAGCTCCTCCAGCGCTTCACCCAGTACCTTCGGTGCATCCGCCCCCGTTCCAATCTCCGGCAAGTCTACCTTGGGCAAATCAGTGAGGTCCTTCAGGCCGAAGGACGACAGGAAGTGTGCAGTGGTCTCGAGCAGGAACGGGCGGCCGGGGGCGTCCTTGCGGCCTTTGATGCGGACGAGGCCCTTTTCGAGCAGTGAGGTGACGACGCCGCCGGAATTCACGCCGCGCAGCAGGTCCACCTCGGGGCGCGTGATCGGCTGACGGTAGGCGATGATGGCGAGGGTCTCGAGGGCCTGAATGGACAGGCGCTCGGGCTCGGGCTCGAGGAGGCGCTGGACGTAGTCGGCGAGCTCGGGCCGGGTGGCGAGGGCGAAGCCGCCCGCGAGCTGCACCACGTGCAGGCCGTGTCCGGCGAGGTGCTCGTTGAGCTGATCGCAAAGGCGCGGGATGTCAGTGACCTCGCGCTCGATGGCCTGGGCGATACGGTCCACCGGCAGGGGCTCACCAGCGATGAAGAGGATGCACTCCAACGCGCAGAGGTCGCGCTGAATGTCCTCGGGGGAGCGCTCGATGGCGGGCTCCTCGGTAGGCTCGACTTCGTCGGTAGGCTCGACTTCGTCGGTAGGCTCGACTTCGT
>JBDKRC010000291.1:0-12958 GCA_039683575.1 Armatimonadia bacterium
TCAACGATCAACGATCAACGATCAACGATCAACGATCAACGATCAACGATCAACGATCAACGATCAACGATCAACGATCAACGATCAACGATCAACGATCAACGATCAACGATCAACGATCAACGATCAACTAACTCTTCGACGTCTTGGCCAGCGTTATCACCGTCTGCTTCGCCTTCATATCCTGGCGTACCACGATGGTGTAGTTGCCATGGGCGTCCTGCCAGTTCAGGGCCGTTGACTGCTCCTGCTCGGCCTTGTGTACCAGTTCCTTGGGCTGCTTGCTCTGGTACTTCAGGCGGTAGAAGTTGACCACGTCCACATACCCGTCGTGGGTGACCAACTCGGCGCCGCTGATGAAGCCCTTCTTGTCGCGCAGGTAACTGCTCTGGTTTACCGTGGCACCGGGATAGAAGGCCAGGCCCACCTCTGCCTCGGTGGCACCCTCCTTGGTCTCCACGGGTGTAACCCTGGAGGTGCGTGAGGGCTTTGAGGGGGTGATCTTGATGTGTGACGAGGGAGCCTTCTCAGGCTCCACGGCAGGCTTGCAGGCGGGCAGCAGAACCGTCAGAACCGCGACCAGCATCGCGGTTCCGACCTTTTCTCGTAAAGACAATGCTCTCACTCTGTCCGTCCTAAGGCGCGCCTCCGGTAGCCTTGAGGTACGCCTGGTTGATCCGGCCCCAATGCAGGTTCTGGAAGAACGCGTCGAAATACTTGCCCTTGTCGGGGCCGTAGTCATGATAGTACGCGTGCTCCCAGGCGTCCAGCGAAACTATGGACACCGCACCCCACACCGCGCCAAACTGATGAAGCTCCACCAGGAAGTTGATGATCCGGCCGCTGCTTGGATCATAGCACGTCACGCCCCAGCCGATACCAGCCGCCGTCGCCGTCGCCAGCAGGTCGGCCTGCCAGGCCTGTTGCGTGCCGAAGTCGCGGCCAATCGCCGCCGCAACGGGGCTGTCGGCGGCCATCTGCCCGTCGCCGCCGAGCACGCTGAAGTAGTTCTCGTGCAGGATCTGCCCGCAGGCATTGAAGGTCTCCTGGCGCTTCAGCCCGGCGAACTTCTTCGCGTCAAAGCCTTCCGCTCCCGGCTTCATCGCCGCCAGGTCCTTCTCAACGGCGTTGCGGTTTGCGATATAGCCGGAGTAATGGCGCGAGTAGTGTAGAGTGATCTGCTCTTCGGATATGCCCTTGAGCGCTCCAGCCTCGAAGGGGAGCGGTATCTGTTTGTGCCCACCCACGGGCACAACGCCGCGCGGAGTGGCAGCCGGCTGTGCCTGGACCACCGAGTTCAACCCCAGGAGCCCCGCCCCGCCCGCCATTGCCGCACTGGCAAGGAACTGCCGCCGCGTCATCTGTTCCACTTCACACCTCCGCCACAAGGGGTGGCATTCCAATGACGCGGAAGGCGCAAAGACTGTTCGGCGGCTCTACGCCCGGCTAACGACCGCCCTCCTCAGTCTCGCCGGCCACGGCAAACATCCTGGTCTCGCCCTTATCCATCATAATCCCGATCTCTTTGCCGCCTCGGGGCGACTGCTGCTCATCAACCAGGTCCTTCAGCTTCACCGAACGCCGGAAGTGCAAGGTCTTCTGCCCCGCCGCCGTGGCATGGATCGAGATGAAGCCCCGGCAGGCGCTGATGACATCATTGCTGTCGCAGTAAATGTGCACTCCCGCCTCCCGCGCCAGCCCCCGCAGCACCTCAGGGCTTGGCAGCAGCCCGCCACAGAAGACCGTGGTGCCCAGCGATGATTGTTTGGAGGCCAGGGCCACCTGCTGGGTGCCCTCGTAGTGTCCAAGCGCGGTCACGCCCTCCTGTGTCGGGACGTGCAGGCGTGGCGTGGGGTTGCGGTCATCACCAAAAACATGCCCTCCCGGTACCCCCGGCAGCCTCTCCAGCACCGCGATCTTCGTGCTCCCGCCGGGTAGCTCCTCGACCTTGAACCCAAGCAGCTCCGACACATTCGCCACTCCGGCCGTCTCCTTCACGAACCCCGGCGCATAGAGCCACACCGTCATCTTCCCGGCCTGCTCGAACTGCTCGCGCAGTTGCCGCCGCTGTTCGTCAGTAAGTCGGAAGGCGTTGGTGAATACATACATCCTCACACTCGAGGGCAGCTTGCCCTCCAGCACATCGTCCAGCAGGTACAGCCCCACCGTGCAGCCGATGCGGTTGAATTGCCGCCGCATCTCGCTGACGGTGAAGGCCGTGATCTCATTGGAGTTGCGCAGGTAGAAGTTGCTGTCTTCATCGTTGATGATGGCAACCTGCGGCCTGAACTCGCCTCTCGCCGGCATCTGCTGCCAGATGTCCCGCTCACGCGCAAAGTTGTCAAAGATCGTCGCGTCGGCCATCCAGCCGGTCCCAAAGTCCATCCACCACGTTCCGCAGCGCCGCTCAAACTGGTGCCCGAAGTTGCGCCGGTAGACTCCCAGCGTTTCGACCATATTGCTCGTGCGGCCATAGCCCGAGTCCGCCGGTGACAGATGCGTTCGCGTGTCGTCCTCGTTGATCCACAGCTTGCCATGAAGCTGAATCGAGTCCGCCGGTGACATGAATGACCCCTGGCCGCCCGCCTGCCGGTCGCCGTAGGAGATCGGTGATACCAGGCAGTCGACATCCGGCGAATGCAGCACCTGATGCAGCCGGAAGTGCCCGGTGACATGGGGGCCGTACGTGAAGCCGGACAGTTCGTGGTGGTAGCCGTAGAAGAACACGGTCAGCTTCTTGCCCTGGGTCTCTTCCTTGACCACTCGGGCCATCTGCAGCAGATCATCCGCGAGGCACACCTGCATGTATTCTGAGAAGTCAATGCAGAAGCGCTGCTCCACCGGGTCCCTGAACGCACCCAGTTTGCCCTCGACGCGCTCTTCGAGCGTTGGCACGCGGATCGTCTCGAAGGTGACGTCCGGTTGCCGCCACGCAGCCCGCAGCGCCTCCACGGTGCCATACTTCGCCTTGGCCCATTGCGCAAACGCGGCGCGGAAGGGCTCTTCGAAGCACGGCATGATCTTCTCCCAGGTGTGATCATAGAACCACTCCCCGGCGCTCTGGGCGCAGGGGTGGTAGCCGAGCATGTTATTGCCGAAGCTCTCCTCCAGGTGCCGAACGGTCTGCCGCAGTGCCGCCGCCGCGTCCGCCCGCCAAAGCTCTGAAGCTGGCGAGGCCATCACCTTCGCCCCGCCATCGTAGACCTGAATGTGGTCCGGGTGCGCCTGTTTCCACCATTGCGGGGCGTCCAGATTGAGCCGCGGGATGATCAGGGCCTGCGGGTCCACGTTCAGGATGTGGTTGACTGCCTCATCCAGGCCACTGAAGTCCGGCTCCTTGCCCGGCTCGGTCCAGACGACGGGCAGCGGCGGGTTGCCGATATGCAGCCCTCTCTCGGCCCCGAGCTTGAGGAGCTCGTCCGACTTGCCCATGCCTCCGCCATATATCGTCCACGGCGGCCCCTGGTGCAGCGAGTTTATCTCCACCTCGCGCGGCTCATCCGACCGCAGCCACGCCGAGAAGGTGTAGGTCTTGCCCTTCTGGATAGCGAAGCGCTGGTACATGTGAATCTGGTAGCTGATGGTGCCGGGGCTCGTGATCCGCACCCGCAGGCACTTCTGGCCCTGTTTGGGGTTGTCAGGCACCAGAGCCCACTCCACGGCCGCCCCCGTGGAGTTGTTGAGGAAGTAGTTCCAGTCCTTCGGGGGCTCTTCGCCCTCAAAGTCCCCGCCTTTAAGCAGGTTGGCCGACGCGGGCTTCTCCAGTGTCCCCTCCACCAGCCGCACATCATCCACGAACCAGTCCCCCACCGGCATGATGTTGCGCAGGTGGCAGCCGACGTTATCGTCATCCACCGGCGCCCGGAAGGTGTAGCTGAACTGCTGCCACTCGGGCGTAACCTTGCACACCAGCGGGGTCGCCCCGCCGCCGGCGGTGTGAAACAGCATCATGGGCGGCACCGGCCGGCCATCCACCAGCAGCGTCGGCACTCCCTGGCGCACGACCACCCGTCCCTCCAGGGCCAGCGCCGGAGCACCCGCCAGTAGCGTCACCACGAGCATCAAGGCCATCATCACAGCAGGCATTCGCTAACGCCCCTTTGTTGACACAGGTTACCAGGGAGGTTCGTGGCACCTCCTCAGTCACCTGCTCTATGAGCGGCAACTCGCGATTTCCGAGATGCCGCCCCAGAAAATCCCCTATTCGTTGATTATAACATAACAATCTTCCGGAACTTGTACGGGGGGTCAGGTGCTCAAATACACGGTGCGAAGTGCCGAGAAGGATCAAGTGCACGCCGTGCCGGTTGGTGGCCACACCGGCATTTGCTCCGGTCTGGCCTGACCTGCGCGTGCTCCTCGTCTCAAGACCCATTGCATCGCCATCACCGGCCTCGGAGGCCGTTCAGGGAACTGCATGCCAAAGTCGCTATTGCCAAGAGGGCCCATGTCCCCTCTTCTGGCTTGCCTGCTGGGCAGCCCAGACGAGCTTCACGAATCGCTTGCGCTCGCCAGCGACCTGCCGCTGCTCGCCTTGAGGCATGGGGTAGTGACGCTACTTTACCAACAACTGCGCCAGCATGATCTCCTGTCGCGGCTTCCGGATGATCAGCGCGCGCAACTCAAGTCCCTGCACCTCATGGCCATGGAGCGCCGCCTGCGCCGTCTGGACGCGGCCGCAGAGCTCTCGCAGGCTCTGGCGCAAGCCCACTTCACCCGCTATCTTCCTCTCAAGGGATGGGCGGTCCTGGCCTCTGGCGGCTCTTCACCGCTCCTGCGGGAGATGATCGACCTCGATCTTCTGGTCTCGCCTGCGGATGCGCAGGAGGTCTATGATCTCCTGCAGCAAGCCGGCTGCCGGGTGGCTGACATGCCTTGGATCCCAACTCCCTGGGAGTACCACCTTCCCCGGCTTGAATTGCGCTCAGTCCCCATTGAGCTCCACTGGCGCCTTTGGCCGCATTCGCCGCTGCAGCCTTTTGCCCTGCCTGACTTTGAGGCCTTGTACTCGCGGGCCATTGCGGGGCGTCTGGAAGGGCAGAACTTCATGGTGCCCTCGGTTGAGGACCAGTTCCTCATACAGGCGGCGGGGCTGGCCGAAGACGGGTTCACCACCTGCCTGCGCGGCTGGGCTGACCTGTACTGGCTCCTCCAGCTACTGCCGGCCGACGGTGGCCAGCTTTGGAACCTCGCTGTTGCCGCCCGGATGCACGGGTACGCGCTGGTCATGCTGTCGCTCCTGCACGAGCTTTTGCAGTGTGACCTTCCCGTCCAATCACATCTGCCGGCGGAACTGCACCCGATCAGCAACGCTCTTGGCGAGATCGCCTGGCGGCGCCTGTGGATGGCGGACATGAAGCGAGCCTCAACCTGGATGCTGACGGGGATCTACAGGCTGAGACATCGCAGGCGTTGGTACGCCAGTAGTTGGGGGAAGGAACTGCCCGAGTGGTTGCAGTCTGAAGTGCGGGGTGGCCCGGCAGGCTGGGCCGTGCTGCATGCCGGCGGCGCGGTTGCGGCGGGCCTGAAGGTCGCTGCTCGCCTCGGCCGCCTCGCCGTTGTGCCCTCTGAGCGCCGTGCCGTGCGCGAGGACCTTCGTCTGGTTCACCTGCTCCACGGCCTCGCTAACAAGGTTGGGTAGACTCTCTACTTCGTACGCCACCACGCCCTGAGACCTCTCCACCACAGCCGCACCGCGCCCAGCGCCTTCACTCCCTCCACCACACCGAGAACCCGGTTGACCGGCACGGGTGCATCCGGTCTGTCCGCCGTGTCCCCCCAGGTCTGCATGAACCTCTGCTTCTCCTGCCACCACAGCCGCACCAGGCGGTGGCAGGTCAGGTTGCCATCGGCGTCCTCGTACAGCACCACGTCGCCCCGCGCGACCTGCTGTACGGGATGCACCCGGACCTCGGCCCCGTCGGGTATCGTGCCACCCATGCTCAGCCCCGTAGCGAGGAAGGTCACCGGCCGCCCGTCGGCCAGCAGCCCGCGCACGAGTTCGCGGTACTCCTCCGCCGGGATCTTCATAGCAGCGTCTCCAGGGCCGTGACTGCCGTCGCGTCGGGCACGAAGGCGTACTCATAGACTGGAGCGCAGGCGGCCAGATCCCCGAGCACTTCCATCGTTAGCGGCATGCTGCGCGGGGACCACGAGAAGAAGCGGGTGGTCTGGATCAGCCGCCGGATGGTCTCATTGGTGTTCAGAGCAGCGAACTCGTTGCGCCGGCCGTGCTTGAGGAAGCATATGACAGCGGGTGGCCCGCCGGCCGTGGCATGGGCGAAGCCGGGCCAGGGACTGCCGTAGACGCTCAGACCCTCAGGCCCGCGCGCAGTGAAAGGGTACTCATCAGTAACGATCCTGCCGCCGTGTCTCCCGATCAGACGCGCGAGGGTGCTCTTGCCGCGCTGCTGCTGCCCCAGTAGCAGCACGAGCTTGCCTTTGAGCAAACATAGCGCCCCGTGCAAGAAGGCTCCCTCATGATGCGCCAGGTGCCCCCACAGCGCCAGCATCAGCCATGGCCTGCCGTCAAACGGCCTGCGCTGCTCGCGCGGCAATACTACCTCGAAATTCCGGAAGTCCGCAGCCGCGTCGAGGATACCCCGCGGGCGCGCAAAGCGCAGCCCCGCCGCGACTTCCTCGACGTGCATATCCGCGCGCGGCAGGCCTCGCAGCGGGTGATGACTGATGTTCAGTGTGAAATCCGGCTCAATAGGAGGGGGTGTAACAAAGGGGAGTAGATTGCGCGCCAACCGCAGGCCCAAGTGGCCCTGCAGCAGACATGACCGACCGGTGAGAACAAGGCCGCAGGTGACCATACACGCAGCCGCCTGTTCAGCGTCTACCGGGCGCAGCGGGCACTTCCGCAAGTTCCGGACTGCTTGGTGTTTGATGAGGCCCAGCAAGCCGCCAGGACATCGACCTCGTTCTCCAGCGATACTTCCTCAACCTCGGGCCTATGCCACTGCTTCCGCTGCTTCTCTGCCATGGAAATCCCCTTGTCGGTCCCATGGAGCGTCGGTGAGAGCCCGCTCGCGAGGAAGTGAGGTTCCGCGACGCCCGGGCCTAGCTGGCGCAGGCGGAGTGCCCACACATCGGCCGGCCCTTTGATTGTGATGCTGACCAACAGGCCCGCAGCACGTCCGCTTCATTTTCCAGCGCGATTTCTTCGACTTCCGGCTTCCGCCATTGCTTCTGATCATGCTGTGACATATAGGTTCACTCAACAGGGTCTACGATGAAGGATATACATCCATGCTGCTTCGGTCAAGAGACTGCGTTCGGCGGCTTAGCTTCACTAGTCGGGCACTGTCTTGTGCAATCCGTACGCGATCGCCCGCAAGTGCCCCAGTTCACACAGAAACGGGGCAGGCGCCCCGGCGTCTTCACCAGCTAACAGCGCGTGCGCGGGGCAGGTGCGGCAGAGTTGCGGCCAGTTGCAGCCGCGACACCGGTCACTGTGGGCGTCGATGCCCGCCAGCAACTCCGGCAACCGCGCCCAGCCTTCCTTAACGCTTCCCTTACGCAAGTCGTATCCGGGTTCAGCCAGCATCAAACACGGCCGCAGCATTCCATACGGGTCCACATGGAAGTCGCGTTCTCCCACGCGGCACCGGAAGATCCGGTGGTCATCCGGCTCAGGCGCCCGGAAATGCTCGAGCAGTCGCCTCCACTCCGCCACTCGCACCGGGTCAGCCAGCTCCAACTGCAGCACGTCCGCCGGCGTCAGACGCTCCGCCTCAGGGTTGCCTCCGCTCTCGGGCAGACACCCCGTCAGTTCCGCATCCCACTTGAATATAGCTTGGTAGCGACCAGACTGTGCTCTCAAGGCCGCGAGTTCGTGTACATTGCGTCGCGTGATGACCGTCTTGACCTCAACCTTGACACCGGCGGCGACAAGCAGGTCCACTCCCGCCAGAACCCGGGCGTGTAGCCCCTCGCGCCCTGTCATTAGCCGGTAGGTCTCCTCGCTGGCGCCATACAGGGTTATCGAGACCTGCCGCGGCGTCCACTCCGCCAGGAAGGCGACAGTCTCCTCGTCAAGCAGGAAGGCGTTGGTGAAAAGCTCCGGCAGTATGCCGCGCTGGACCGCCGCCAGCCAAATGCCCCGGAAATCGGGTCTCAGCAGGGGCTCGCCACCAGTCAGCGTCAGGAAGAGCACCCCTTCATCCGCCGCCTGGCCCAGGATCCTGTCCCACTCCTGCAGCGTCAACTCCGGCCGGGGCGTCGGGCCACCCTCGGGCAGCCGGCAAAAGCAGTGGGCGCATCCGAAGTTGCAGCGGTAGGTCAACTCGGCACTCATCGTCAGCGGATGCCGCCTACCGTCAGCCTCCAGGCGCTCAAACAGGTCGTCAACCGTCATGGTCCTCACGGCTGAACCACCAGACCGCGTTGGACGAGATCATCCAGAAGTTCCTGAACGTCCTTCCGCAGGTCCTCTTCGTCCACCTCATACTCCTCGGCCAGCGCCGCCACCAGGGCGTCCAGGTCTCGGGCCTGCGCCAGGAGTTCCCACACCGCCTGGGCGGTCTCGTTGAGCAGATAGACCTTCTGCAGGTCCACACCGGTTTGGTGCAGCGGCATCAGAAGGTGCTCTCCAGCTACCTCCCTCGCGACGACGCCCGCAGCTTGCTTGTATATTATCACTTCAATCGCCCGCCCCTGCCGTGCTCGTGATCTCATCGTCCCCCGATTACCCCCCGAACTCTAGCCGCCCTGATCGCGTCATGAAGATGTAGAAAACCGACGATTGCAGGGAGGCATCATGAGTCAGCAAACTATTCAACTGCAGATTAGCGGTATGACCTGCCAGCACTGCGCGGACACTGTTCAGCGAGCTCTGCTTAGCCATGACGGTGTCTTCAGCGCCGCCATTAACATGCGCGAGGCCCGTGCCACGGTGAGCTATGATACAGAACTGACCAACCCGCAGGACCTGCTCACGGCAGTCCAGGGGGAAGGCTACGACGCGAAGGTCGCTGAGCCTGCCTCAGCCCGCTAAGGTCATCGTGGCCAGCCCGCTATCACCCCGGTCAGAGGCAGGAGCCCGTGCGCCTGCGTGAGGTGAGGCGGGTGCCCTCGTCCTGCAGCCTCAAGCACCGTTTACCAGGTACGTCCGGCACCAGTGCCGGGCGTACCTAGCAGTCAAACAACTAACGGCCGCCCCCAGGTCCCTCTCAACTCGTCTTCTGGTCACCCTCCAGCGGCAAACTCGTCTGGCCTTCCTTGAAGGCATCGCCGATGGCCGCCACCGCCCCTAGTACGCCTACTGACTCAAGCGGTAGGAACACCTTCGTCGCCTTCCCGTTGGCGATCCGGCTCAGTGCCTCGAGGTACTTGATCGCCAGCAGGTCCGGCGTCGGCTGCCCGTCGTGGATGGCCTGGAACACGCTCCGGATGGCCTGCGCCTCACCTTCGGCCACGGTCCGCTCGCGGAATTGCTCAGCTTCTGCAACCTTGCGGATGGCCTCCGCCTCACCCTCTGCGCGGTTGATCCGTGACTGCCGCTCACCCTCAGCCGCGAGGATCTGGGACTGCTTGATACCCTCGGCTTCGAGGATGGCCGCGCGCTTGTCACGCTCGGCCTTCATCTGCCTGCTCATGGCCTCGGTGATGTCCCGCGGCGGCTCGATGCTCTGCAATTCCACCCGCGTCACGCGCACGCCCCACTTGTCGGTGGCGTCATCCATGATCTGACGCAGTTGCGCGTTGATGCGTTCCCGCGAAACCAGCGCCTCATCAATCTGCATCTCGCCGATGATGTTGCGCAGGTTCGTCTGGGCCAGCTTGATCGCGGCGAGCCGGAAGTCCGTCACGTTATAGATGTTCCGGAAGGGATCGGTGACCTCGAAGTAGATGACGGCGTCCACCGTCAGCGTCGCATTGTCCGAGGTAATAACCGTCTGCGGCGCCACATCCAGCACCGTCTCACGCATGTCCACATAGATGATGGACTGCACAAAGGGGAACACCAATGTCAGGCCGGGCTCGGCCACCCGCGTAAACTTCCCGAAAGTGGCCACAACGCCGCGCTGGTACTGACGGATCACGTACACCGACTTGGCGATCACGATTACGACCAGTATGGCCAGTACAATGGTTGCGAAAGTCTGTCCCTCAGACATCTCGGCCTCCTTGTCGGCTAGCTTTCAAGCGGCTTTACCAGGAGTGTCGTTCCCTCGACGCCGGTAATGATGACCCGGGAATCTACCTGAATCACACTGTCACTGCGCGCCCGCCATTCATCAGACCGCATTCGCACCCGGCCCGTGTTGGCCTGGTTATCAACGACCTCCAGCACCACGGCCTGCTGCCCGATCAGGCTGTCAACGTTGGAGGGCACCGTTACGCGCCCATGGATGCTGCGCGCAAGGGGCCGGCTCACGGCCAGCAGGATAGCCGAGACAACCGCGAAGACCAGCCACTGCACCCACGCCTGGCCGAAAAGCAGCGCCGCCAGCGCCGTCAGGAGCGCACCGGCGCCGATCCACATCAGGAAGAAGCTGCCGATGAAGACCTCCAGGATCAGCAACACCAGTCCGGCAATCATCCACGCAAGTGCAGGGCTCATGACAGTCGCCTCCGGCATAACGAGATGCTCCTGACCCGCCCCCCAACTCCATCGATATTCTACATTCTACATCCGCGCCCGCCCAAATACCACACGGTTCACTCGGAAATGGCAGGGCACCACTCATTCGAGACCAAGAGCCTCGGCTACATTGGTCCACGATATGCGCCTTTGTACCTCTTCTGGAACGTTGTTCTCGTCCAGCATGTTCCGGTAAGCATCGATAAGCGGCGCGAAGCCCTCCGGGCTGCCCTCGCTGCCAAAGACGAGCTTGCCGAAGTGGTTCTCGCCCCCGTAGAACATCTCTCCAAAGCTGCAGATGGTGCTCCAGCGCTTTCCTGAGACATCTATCCCACAGAGGTCGAAGTGAACGTGGGGGTGGACGCGCGTCAGCATGGCTGCATGCCAGGTGTCCGGCACGCCGAGGTGGGCTGCCCAGATCGTGAGCGTGGGGAAGACGCGGGCGATCCGGTCGAGCGTCAGCGGCATCATGTACCTGCTGGAGCTGTTCCAGTGGTCATGGTTGGGGAAACGGGCGCTGATGCCGCAGTGGAACAGAATCGGCATCCGGCATTCCTCCGCGGCGGCATACACCGGGAAGAAGGCCTCATCGTCGTAGTTCGCTGTGGGACACTGGGTCTTGAGGGCCCGGAACCCGGCCCGGTACCAGGCGTAGACTTGGGCGGCGGTATCCTCGCCGAGGTTGCAGAAGGCCACGGGGACGATCGTACCGGGATGGGCTTCAGCGGCCGTCAGAACGTCGTTATTGTCATGTTGGCGCCAGCGAGGCCCGCCGCCGTTGAGGCAAAAGTGACTGACCCCGGCGGCCTGGCCCTGCTCGAGCATCTGGTCGAGGAAGCCCTCTGTTAGTTGATAGTGACAGTGGTTGTCGATGATGGGAAAGGGAGCCATGTAGCATCGATTCGCGAGGCCGGTCATTGAAACCTGCCTTGCGGGAAGGAATTGGTGCGGGTCTAAGGGAAATACCTAGTTTAGCGCGTACTGATATTCGCCGCCGGGCCGCCGGCGGTTACTGTTCCCGGGAGTGGCTCATGCGTATCATTGTAACTGGCGGAGCGGGGTTTATTGGTTCAAACATAGTTAACCGATGTAACGATTTGGGGCATGAAACGGCCATCATTGATAACTTCGTTACGGGCCGGAGGGCCAACCTCGACCCGCGGGCGAAGTTGTATGAGGTGGACATCACCGACCGGCAGGCCCTGCAGCAGGTATTCGAAGACTTCCGGCCGCAGATCGTGGACCACCATGCGGCGCAGATTGACGTCCGCAAGGCCGTGGCAGACCCGGCCTTTGATGCGGGTGTCAACGTGCTCGGCGGCCTGAACGTGGTCCAGGCGGCCATGAGCGTGGGGATCGAGAAGTTCATCTACGCCTCCACCGGCGGGGCGGTGTATGGCAATCCGGAGGTCATCCCGTGCGCGGAGGACCATCCGATCCGGCCGATTTCGCCATACGGGGTCTCCAAGCACGTCCTGGAGCACTATCTGGAACTCTACCGCATCCTTGACGGGCTAACCTACACCGTATTGCGGTATGCGAACGTGTTCGGGCCGCGCCAGGACCCCAAGGGCGAAGCCGGTGTCAACGCCATCTTCACCGGGATGATGCTGGCGGGAGAAAGGCCCACGATCTTCGGCAAGGGTGACAAGACCCGGGACTATGTCTACGTCGGGGACATCGTGGAGGCCAATATGCTGGCCCTGGAGCGCGGCGCTGGCGAGATTGTGAATATCGGCACCGGCGTTCAGACCACCGATCAGGAAGTCTACGATGCCATTGCCGCCGCCGTGGGCTACACCGAGCCACCCCTCTACACCGAGGAGCGCAAGGGAGAGGTCCGGCACATAGCCCTCGACGCCGGCAAGGCCAAGCGCGTGCTCGGCTGGGAGCCAAAGGTGAGCTTCCGCGAGGGGGCGCGGTTGACGGTGGAGTACAACAGAACGCAAGTCTAGGCATATACCTCTCCGCGTAGGCGGGTTCGTCTCGAACCCGCGCCGGTGGTTGTGGGTGCGAGACGCACCCACCTACGCGTGATCAGGTTAGGATATCTCGCGATGGCCGAGCAGACCGTGAAGGCGATGGTGCTGGAGCAAGTGGGGCAGCCGCTGGTGCTGCGGGAATTTCCCGTGCCTGCGGTAGAGCCCGGCGCGGTGCTGATGCGGGTGCTGGCCGCCGGTATCTGCGGCTCGGACTTGGATATCACCTCCGGCAAGGACCCGCGGGTGGCCCTGCCGATGATCCTGGGGCATGAGGGCATAGGGGAGATTGTGGCCGTTGGCGGAGAGTAGCGGGACCTGTTTGGGCGGCCTGTTCTGCTGGGTGATATGATTGCGTTCGACAGGGGGCTGACGTGCGGTAAGTGCG
>JBDKRC010000292.1:0-4332 GCA_039683575.1 Armatimonadia bacterium
TGCCAGTCCTTGGCGTCGGCAAGGTTGATCGGCTTCCATTCCGC
The DNA here is from genome assembly GCA_039683575.1 of Armatimonadia bacterium. Taxonomy (GTDB): domain Bacteria; phylum Armatimonadota; class Zipacnadia; order Zipacnadales; family UBA11051; genus JAJFUB01. The sequence continues at coordinate 45 of JBDKRC010000292.1, forward strand.
GCCCTCGGTGAGGCGCAGCCCTCCGACCGCTGGCTGTCCGGTCTGGCGCAACAGGGCGAGGGACAACTCCCCGGCCTTAAGGGTAACCTCCTGCTGAGCGAAGGCCAGCGTGGTAAGACTGATCAAGGCCGCAAGGACGAGAGCTACTTGGCTTCGGGATACCATTTGCTGACCTCCTCTCCGGCGGTGGTAGTCACCTTGATCTGATAGCGCGTATCGGTCGGCAAGTCGGGTATCTTCTGCTGCAGCCGCGGCACCGGCTGTGGTAAGGCCCCGCTGTCCCAGTAGCACTTGCCCGCTTCATCGCTGACGGTCACCTGCTTGACGTCCGCGCCGGTCAGCGTGATGGTGAGCTCAGTTCGCGCCAGCCCGATAAACGGCTCGTCGAGGTCCATGGACCCCCGGTCGAAGTAGGCACCGAAGTGCGGGTTAACACTGCCCTGCTCAGGCCAGGTGCGGAACTCGCGCCCGAGCCAGTGCCATTTCTCCGGATCAGGGCTGTTCGTCCACTCCAGCTTGAGAAAGTCGGGGATCAGGGGTAGAGCGCCGTAGGAGTGCAGATAGGCCCGCTCGTCAAAGCGTCGATCATTCACGTAGCCATGCAGCCACATGACACAAGTCCCGCCGCGCAGTCGCACCCGGATTCCCGCGCGATAGAGCGTGTCGGGCTGGACATGCACCGGCTGGGAGAGATAGCCGTTGGAGGTCGTACCTCGAGCCTCAATTGAGAGGTACCGCCCGGCGTAACCGCCCTCTTTGCAGTAACTGAAATCCACAATATCAGGCTGGCTGGCCGACACGCCCCACCCCTCCGGCCGGTCGCCGCCCTGTTCAAGGCCAGGATTGACAAACAGATTGGCCACGGGCAACGGCGGATCGGCGGAGACAGCAATCTCCGGTGCTGCCGCTGCGGCCGAGGCCAGGGCGACTAGCAGAAAGACAACGATGAGCGGCATACTGCGTGGCTTCCTTTCACACGACTGAACAAGCGATGTAGAGGTTGTTCCTCAGAGGCCGGGGGACCTGCTACGGTCGGGGCAATGGGAGGGCTGCGGGGGCGCGTCAGATGCGATTCCGACCAAGCCTGCGCCGCAGTATTGCAGCCATGCTACTTGATCTTGAGCAGTTTGACCTCGAACACCAGCGTTGCATTGGGGGGGATTGGCCCCATGCCTTCGCCACCGTAGCCCAGATCCGGCGGGACGATGAGTTTACGGCGCTCCCCGACCCTCATATCCAGCAACGCCTCATCCCAGCCGGGGATGACTTGTCCGGTGCCGACTGTAAAGCTGAAGTCTCCCGGGTGGTCTTTGGAACTGTCAAACCTGGTGCCGTCGGTTAGCCAGCCGGTGTACTCAGCGACAATCGTGTCTCCCTTGCCGGGCGTTGCGCCGCTACCTTCATTGAGCACGAGGTACTTCAGGCCGGTGCCAGTGGCCCTGATCTCTTTGCCTTCTTCGCCCTCAAGCGTTGGCCCTACGCTGCTGGCCTGGCGTCCTGTGGTCACGCCTTCAGCCTCAGAGGACGGTTCCGCGCTGTCAGCTTGCGTCACGGCGGCGGCATTGCCCGCTTCGGCGACTTCGCTAGGCGTGGCAGGGGCACCTGTCGTGAGGGCCGTGTCTGGTGCGGCGACGGTCTGAGTGGTGGTGACGTGGGTATAGTCGGGCGGCGCAGCGGGCCGAGACCCACCCACAAGTGCCATCCCGCCCGCCCCCAGAGCCAGCGCACCGATGACGATCAGAGCAACCACGGCCCAACCAAAGCGGGCTCTGGCCGGGGCCGTAACCACCGTTGTGGCAGCCGGCGGCGGCGGAGCGGGGCGAAACGGCGCCGGAGCGGCTACCGTAGCTGCCGGTGCCGCCTGCACCTCCCGCAGTGCCCGCGCCAGATCCGCCCCAGTCGCGAAACGCTCGTGCGGCTCCTTGGCCAGGCAGCGCATGATGATCGCTTCGAAGGCAGGGGGGAGATCGGGACAGGCGAGGCGTGGTGACGGGGGCGCTTCACTTACGTGCTTCATGGCCCAACTGATCGGGCTGGGGCAGTCAAACAGAGGCAGGCCGCACACCATGCGGTACAACACCACGCCCAGTGAGTAGAGGTCGGAGCGCCCGTCCAGCGGGTTGCCCTTGATTTGTTCAGGGGAAGCATACTCCGGCGTGCAGATCGACGTGCCGGTCATCGTCATGCGCACTTCATCCGCAGCCTGTGCAATGCCGAAATCCGTCACAACAGGCTGCCCCTGACCAGTGAACATGATGTTGGCTGGCTTGACATCGCGGTGCACGATGCCCTGCTCGTGAGCGAAATGCAGTGCATCCGCAACCGCCGCGCCTATCGTGGCCGCTTCCTGCCACGGGAGACGGCCGTGGCTTTGCAGCCGGGCCTCGAGGTCCCCGCCGGTCAGTAGCTGCATCGCAAGATACGCTACGCCGGACTCTTCACCCGACGCGTATACCTTAGCGATGCCGGGGTGCTCTTCCAGTGCCGCCAGCCGGTTGGCCTCGCGGGCGAAACGCTCAGCCACCTTCGGGTCACGCGCAAGCTCAGTTGGCAGAACCTTGAGCGCCACCGGACGCCGGGGACTGTCCTGGGTTGCTTCGTAGACTGTTCCCATTCCCCCCCGCCCGATTTCCTTCACCACCTGGAAGCTGCCGATTCTTTGTCCGATCAATCTGCTCATCCTCCCCGATTGGTTGCGTCAGCGGAGCCGGTGCCGAAGCCCCCGGATTGGCGGTCGGGGAGGCCTGCGGCGGGGCTGTCAGTACCGATCCAGGGGTTGCGGACATCGGCGCCACCGCAGCAGCCGGAGCGGCAGCCTGCCGCTTGTGCCCTCGCAGTCCCAACAGCACTCCCAGCCCGAAAACGAATACTGCCGCCAGAATCAGCACCGTGCGTGACGGGGTACGGCGCCGCTGGGGCTGCGGTTTCGGCGCCGCCGCCTCGGCCAGGGGCTCGGGTGCCAGCCTCATGGGTTGCGTCACCTTAGGCGACGGAAAGTGCTTCGTTGCGGCCGCGCCGCCCGGAGCGCCTGACCAGCCCGCGACCACGGCCGTAGCGTTGTCTGAGCCGCCCGCCGCCACCGCCAGTCCCACCAGCGACTGGGCCAGCGCGGCGGCACTGGAAGCGCCCTGCCCAATCTCCAGAATCTCCTCCTGCGACAGGTGCTCGGTCACGCCGTCACTGCACAGGATGATCACATCGCCGGGACTGAGCGCTCGAACCACCAGTTCCGCGCCCGACTCCTCCTCAACCCCCAGCACCCGGAGCACCTGGTTGCGGTGCGGGTGTGTGGCGGCCTCCTCCGGCTTTATCAGCCCCTGATCCACCTGCCACTGCACCCAGGTGTGGTCGGTGCTAACCTGGAAAATCTGGCGCGCGTGGATCATGTACGCGCGGCTGTCGCCCACAAACGCGATGTAGCATAGGCCGCCCAGCCCCAGGGCGCACACGAAGGTCGTCGCTGGCTTGGCCTCCTGCACCTCTGCAAAGCGATCTATCACCGCCTTGTTCGCGGCGGCCATGGCGGTCTGCAGACTCAGCCTCGCCGCCTGATCGTTGCGGAACTGGCCCTGCTTCATGCTGGCAATGAAGGTATCTACCGCCAGTTCGCTGGCCTGCTTGCCATGCGCATGCCCGCCCACGCCGTCGGCCACCGCGATCAGAAAGTCCCAGGGCCCCTCGTTGGGTCCCCATAGGGCATACGAATCCTCATTCTCATCTCTGACGGCGCCGACATCAGTGGCACCGGCCAAAACGGCAACGGGCGTATCGGGTTGTATCATCCGCGACGATCACCTTTCTGGATCCTGTACGCGAAGGGCGTATGCCCGGCATCGCGCCGGGCATACCATCCCTTCTATCCGATGGTTCGCGTAGGTAGGGAACCGGGACCCGCGTCGGTCGGTTCGTCTCGAACCGACACGTCTGCCAACCATCCTCGGCTCGAGGCAACCTGCGCGTCACAACTGCTCGACAGGCAGATTATGCGCTACAGCTTCTGGAACTTCAACACCGTGGCTCCGACACGGATCACATCGCCGGACTTGAGCTCGGCGCTCTCCACCTTGCTGCCGTTGACGAAGGTTCCCTGCGTGCTCTCGTTCTGCAGCATCCACTTGCCGCTCTCAAGCCGCAGCGTCGCCTGCTTGCGTGACACCGTGTCATCCGACAGGCGCACCGTCCGCCCGTCCTCGCGGCCGATGGTGGTCTCGGGCTGGGCCATGAAACTCTTGCCCTTGTCCGGGCAGCTCTCGACGAGCAACTGCACTCCCGAGCAGGCCCCCGGCGA
>JBDKRC010000293.1:0-17317 GCA_039683575.1 Armatimonadia bacterium
GACCGCGCCGTCCCCTCCGACAGGAGGGGCCGAGCTTTAGCCGGCCCAAATGGCATGTAGGAGTTATCAGTCACAAGGACATTTCCGGCCATCATCGGCCGTGGCGAACCCCATCGCCATCCGCAACGTACCACAGCCCCCCGCACGCGTCAACCTACTCCGCCGACACCACTCCCTGGTCAGTAATCCGAAACGCCCGGTACGGATACCGGTATGCTGCCGCGTGCCCCATGGCCACCCGGAAGCTCAGGTCTCGCGGGAATAGCAGCACCGAATGCAGGTTGATGCTGCCCATCGCCACTCCCGGGTCCCCGATGAAGTTCATCGTCCGGTCGATCTTCCCGTAATGGGCATTGATCAGCTCATACAGACGCCCATAGCGGCTACACCAGGCCTCTTCCTCCGGTATCTCCACATCCTCATAGAGCTTGCGGAAGAAGTTCGTGGCAATGACGTAGCCCTTCTTGGCCCACCTGACCGCCACACGATCATGGTCGTACTCCACGATGGCCGCCTCGGGGCCCTCCTCCCCAACCCCGCGCAGTGCGGGCGTCTCGCCCGCTTCACCTGCCGTCTCCGCGTCCCTTGCGGGCGAGACGCCCGCACTACGCGTTGAAGAGTGGACGCCCGCACCACGCACCAAGGGCCGTTCCCCTGCCACCAACATATTCGTCCCGCAGGCCCGCGGCGTCTGCTGCACCGTTTCCACCCCTTCCGCCACGGTCGCCGAATGCTGCACGATCTTGCGGATCATGAAGCACGTCGACAGCCCCTCCAGGCTGTCACTGCGTCCCCACGAGGTGTTGTTCGCCGCGATGACGCCCTCCGTGTTCATCGCCGTCCAGCCGTTGATGATCCCCGCCCACGTGATCGTGATGAACGGAATGCCATTCTGTGGGATGTAATGCAGGATCACAGCAGCATATTCGCTGACCCCGTGGTCAAAAAAGTCGAAGTTCCTTCCGGCGATCAGCTCCCCGCTCGCCGTTGCCGGACCATAGGCCGCGAAGCTGCTGCACTGCGATGCCCGCCAGACATCGCCAAACAGTTGCAGCGCCACCAGGTCCTCATACTTCACCTTGGCCTCGCCCGCCAGCGCCCGCAACTCGCGCTTGATATCATCGGGAAGCTGCTTCTCCATCCGCCGCGTCCCCGCCATCAGCTTGCCATAGGCCTCCGGTGTCGACGCTTCCCCCTCCAGGATCACATCCTTCACCACCCGCCGCACCTGCTCACCCAGAAACCGCCCGTGCTGCCGTCCCATCTCCTCCGGCGTCCCCACGAGCCGCACGATCAGGTAGCCATTGCAGTGGTACCGCGCCGGCTCCAGTCCTTGCGCCATCGCCACGGAACTGAGCACGCACAGCAAAATGCCCGACAGCAGTGTCGGGCGTGAATAGGCTCGGAAGTGAGTCCGGATAGTCATAGTCAACAAGAACAGCCCCGGCCAACTAACGTTCCCTGGTCCCCCGATGCTCGCCTGTCACGTTTCACGCCGTTCTCGCTTCACATCTCCCTCTCCGCACGCAACACCAGCCTCTCGAGAACCACCGGCTGCCCCTTCTCCCCCATCTGCAACTGCACGCTGTGCCACCCTTCATCCTGCTTCCCCAGCGCCAGTCCCGTCTCAGCTTCCACCGGTAGCGGCCCCTTGCCGTCTATGAGCACAGTCAGCCCCTCGGCCTTCGGTGCCGTCTGCAGCGTCCACGTCCCGGCTGGGAGATACATCGGGTACACGGCCATGTCCCCCGGTGAGAGTACCACCCGCGTGCGCCCCAGCGCCCCTTCCAGAGGCTTCTCCGCCAGCTTACTCGCCGCCAGGTTCAGCGAGCCGGCCTCCACCGTCAGCGCGCCCTTCGCTGCCTGTCGCCGCAGATACGTCTTCAGCGCCAGCACACAGTCGGGGGCCTGCGGGCCATCTGACGCCAGCACCGCTTTGAGCGCCTCCGGACCGTAGGCCGCCTGCGCCCACATCATGAACCCCACGAAATACTGCATCGCGTCTTCGCCGGCCTTGCCTAACAGCGTGGACTCAGGCCCCGCCGCGTGCCAGTAGTCCAGTGAGGTCCGGCAGGTCTTCTCGATGAAATCGCTCAGCTTCAGTTCATCGCCCGGCCAAAGCGCCGCCACGGCCTGCTGCGCCGCTTTGCTGGGCCACGGGTCTCCCGCCACCAGCCCCGCCTCAAGCGCGAGATACTGCGCGAATAGCCGCTCTCCAAGGTACCCCGACGCGTAGCTCTCGGGGCGCTCATAGACCCCGATCGCCGGCAGCACCAGATGCCCCAACTCATGCCCGGCCTGCCGCACCCACTCGACCGGCGTCCGCTCCACCGCCACGTCGTAGAAGTACAATGAGTTCCTGTACATCTCCGCCCCGGCCGGCCCCCGCGGACACAAGAAAGCCTTTACCGGCTCATCGCCCGGCAAATCTGCCCCCAGATAAGACCGCGAGTACCAGCAGAACCGCAACAGCAGGTGCGTGAGCTTCTGGCTCAGCCCCTGATAGCTGCGTCCGCCAGACAAGGTCTCTGAGGGATACGAGAGGATGAAATCGAGGTCGAAGATGTCTGTGTCAGCCGGCATCGTGTAACCGTAGCAGGAACGGTTCACGGTGCACTTCACGCTCGAGGCCGTCACCGGAATAGGCACTTCAACGGCAGAGGCGCCCCGCTTCATATCCTCATGGAACAGCATCGAGGTGGTATAAGCGAGCCGCCGGGCCGTCTCCCCCTCGGGCGTCAGCAGGCGGACTTCGTCATTGGCGAACCCTGTGGAACTGAACGCCAGGTAAGGCGCACGCAGCCGCCGCGGGAACGGGTGCTCGTAGAAGAGCAGCTTCATCGTCTCCCGCGCGTTCGGGTAGTCCGGTCGCAGCATCAAGAGCTTGCCGCAAGCATCCAGTGCCTTGGCCCACTCCCCCGTGGCCGCATACAGGTCGTAATAGTTGGAATAGACCCCGGGGTAGCCAGGCTCCAGGTTCTCAGCCTGCAGCAACTTGGCTTCTGCCTCGGCATACCGTCCGGACTTGATCAGGTCCTGTGCCGACTTGAGCAAGTCCGAAACCTGCCGTCGCTGGTCCTGCGCCATGGCAGGCCCCACGACAAGCATAATCAAAACGACTAACAGCGGCCAGCGTCTCATAAGCCGTTGCCTCCGTCAGTCTCTGTACTACGGGGGGCCGTGCCGAGACCGCAGCGGTCTCACAGCCGGCCCTCGCCGTTATCACCGACAAGTTACGCCTACACCACCCCCGGGCCGGCTAAAGCTCGGCCCCTCCCTCATGGCAAGCAATCTTCCCCGCCATTTCATCCACCAACCCCACATGCTCGCGGTCCATGATCCCCTCAACGTAGAACAGCTTGTTATCCTCTTCACAGTGCCACAGAATTGCCCGCACCCGGTCCGGGAAGTCCTTCCCCCGCACATGCTGCACAAACGCCTGGATCTTCTCCTGGGGCAAGTTCGAGCGCCCGGTGATCACAATTGCCTGATGACCACGGTAAGTCTCGGTGCTGAAATCGGTGCTGAACTTCTTGATCCGCTTGGCGAGCTCTTTCTTGCCCCATTCCTCCAGTGACGTGCGCTTGAGCACCACATTCGCCATGCCCCACCGCGCAGCCGTCAGCCGCTCGCCCTCCCGGTCGAGTGTCACCTCGATCAGTCCGGCCATCAGCTTCTGCCCAGACAGCACGAAGTCCGCGGGCGCCTCAAAACCAAAGCCGTAGGCCGACCAGTAAGCCCAATCCCCAACCGTATGGTCTTCAGTTCCCAGAATCACCCGCTCCGCCAACTCCTGCACCGGCTCGTCCAGCTTCCCCATGACCTGTATGATCACGGTCCGGTGGCAGTCCGGGCAGTACCACGCGGCCCCAAAGCCCTGAGTTTCGGACTTCCAGGAGAAGGTCTCCAGGCTCTTCTTGCCCTTCAACTTCCGCTTGCTGACCAGTTTGGTGTCCCGCGAGACCTCTGGCTTGTCCTTCTTCTTGCCCTTCTGCAGGTCTTTGAGGTACTTGTCCACCAGGCCGGGAATGTCAATGAAGCTCTTGCCGGCGTCGGCCCACTTGATTTCCATCCGCGGCATGTCACTATCATCAAAGCGCAGATACCCCTGCGTCTTCTCGCCACCAATAGCGCCGATGTTCCATTCCTCGGGAAGTTCGAACGTAAGCCCCTGCCAGCCTGCCCTAACCCACTTCTGCTTCGAAAAATCAGTCATAGACCATCCTTGCGAATTCCGCTATGCGCGTTACACTGTGCGCTTTCCGTCCCCCCACAGACGGTTGCCATTCTGAAGAGCGCCGTATGCGACGAGGAATCCCGGTCTTCGGCCGCGGAGATTCTTCGCTTCGGTCAGAATGACAGCGATCGTCGGGGCTGTCGTTGTTCCCGCCTTACCCGTTCCCACGTTCCCGCCTCACCTGTTCCCGCCTCACCCTCTATACGCCCTCGGTGCTCTCACCAGTATGTCCCCGCCATGCTTCACATGCCACCCCAGCCGCGCCGCGGTCAGCCTCAGTTCGGCCTTCAGCGCACCCTCGCGGTTGCCGCCGATCATGTTCCGCGGGACATAGTACGCCCAGCGGACAAATAGCCTTCCCAGGCGGTTGAGATACAGGATCGTGGTCAGGACGCGTCCCCGGTGTATCCGCCAGTACGTATACTCCGCCATCGTCATGCGGAAATCTGCCTGCAGACTTGGGACCTTCGAGGCCGAGGCACCATGCTCGTGGTGGCACACCGCCGTGGTCACTACCACCCGCCGCCAGCCTGCCTTCTTCATCCGCAGGCACCAGTCCGCGTCATCGTACCACATAAACAGCCGCTCTTCCATGCCGCCGATCTGCTCGACGACTTCCCTGCGCACCATCAAGCAGGCCCCGATCAGCCATTCCACGTCATACAGCGGCGCGTCGCGATAGAACGCGCGTATCATCCGGTGCTCGATACGCGTGTTGGTCTTAACAGGCAGAAGCCGCAGCGAAAGCCGTGGAAACACCCCTGCCGGGACATCCTTGCGCTCGTCCGTCCAGACGGGGCTGCAGGCCCCGATATCCTGGTTCTCGTCCATCACTCGCACCAGTTCCGGCAGACAGCCCCGCGTCAACTCCGCGTCGCTGTTCAGGAACAGGATGTACCGTCCCTGGGCCCGCGCGAGGCCCTGATTGCAGGCCCGCGTGTAGCCAAGATTATCGTCATTGGCGATAAGCTGCACATTGCTGTAGAGCCGGTAGACCATCTCCGCGCTGCCGTCGGCGGAGCCATTATCTACCACAATGGTCTCGACGCTCAGATCGCCGGTCCACTTCCGCGCAGACACAATCGCCCGCGCCAGAAGGTCACGGGTATTCCAGTTAACTATGATGACAGAAACGTCCAACCTCTTTAGTCCACCTTTGTGTGTACCCGACATTCCTGCCGGGCTCCGATCATATCAATTCTACTCGCCCGCCCTCACGCACCACACGTCCAGGTTCTCCCCTGCGCCCCTCCGTGCGGCGTCGCTCCACTCCCGCACCTCTACCGCACCTGGCGGCCCCTCGCCCGCAGCCTTCCGGCTCTCCTCCCACACCCACAAGTCCGCCATGGTCCGCAGCGACACCACCAGCAGCCCCGCCTCCGCTGCCGTCCGACGCACAGTGTCTTCCGTGAAATGGTACAGGTGCCGCGGCACATCCAGCGCCCGCCACTGGGCTCCATAGCGCTGCGCTGTCCAGGCGTTAGTATTCGGCACGGTGATCTGGGCCACGCCCCCCTGCTTCAGCACGCGCCGGCATTCCCGCAGCGTTCTCAGCGGGTCCAGCGTATGCTCGAGCACATGGCTCATGTTCACAAAGTCCATGCTCTGATCGGCAAACGGCAGCGCCTGCGCATCTCCCGCTACCATCCGGTGCCCTCGTTCCGCTGCCGCCCCCACTGCGGCCTCGCCCATGTCCAGCCCGAAGGTCTGCCAGCCCATGTCCCGCGCCAACTCCAGCCGCTCCCCGGCCCCGCCGCCAATGTCCAGGAACCGGGCTCCGGCCCTCTGCGCCGGCACCGCCCACACCGCCCTGATGCCCCGCAACGCCCCCACTGCAAAAAGCGCCGCTTTCCACCGCCATCCCGGCCCGCGCTCCCGTGGGGGCAACAGCCCCAACGCCCGCCACAGACGTACCTTCAGCCGATGGCTTCGCGGCCGTACCCCCTGAAACACATACGAATAGTAGTCCTGCGCATAGTATCCCGCCAGCGCCTCCCCCTCCGGACGCGGGTTGACATACCGCAGCCCGCAGCCCTTGCACTCCACAATGTCGAACAACTCATCTGGCCGCTCGGGACAAGCGGCGTGCAACCACAGCGAGGATTCCCCGCCGCCGCAGAGAATACACCGCTTAACACTGCGCAAGTTCGGGGAAGACGAAGAAGAACCAGTCACAAACAACCATTCCTCAGATTACCCGCAAGCACCTGCCGCCTCAAGCGGGTTCAAGGATGAACCCGCCTACGCGCTGACATTGCGTAGGCCGGTCGCGTCCCGCACCGGCATCTCATACGCGCTCTCACCCAACAGGAACCATCCGACATCCTGGTGGTGTTGCACTAAACGACCATGGCCAACGCTTTCGCTCTCCCCTTACAACAACTTTGGACGCACCGTGACCTCCTGTACGAACTGGTCAGTCGCGAACTGAAGGTCCGCTACCGCCGCTCGGCCCTGGGCTTTCTGTGGTCGCTGATCACCCCTATCTACCAGATCGTCATCTACACCGTGGTGCTCAAGTACATCATGGGCTGGGGGCCGAAGAACCTCTCGGTCAGCATCCTCGTGGCCATCATCCCCTGGACTTTCTTCAGCGTCGGCGTGCTGAACTCGTGTTCCGCCGTCATGCGCTACCGAAATGTAGTCAAGAAGGTCTACTTCCCCCGCCAGATGCTCCCCTTGGCCACCGTAATGGCCAATCTCATCCATCTGGTCCTCAGCGTCGTCGTGCTCTTCGCGCTGTTCCTCGTAATCCCTGTAGCCTTCACCAGCTCTTTCTTCTTCCTGATCGTGCTGGTAGCCGGACAGACCCTCCTGGTGGCCGGTCTCGGTTTCATAGTCGGCTGTCTGCATACCTTCTATCAGGACGTCGAGTACGCCCTGACCAACCTCATGCAGGTTGGCATGTTTCTGACCCCGGTAATCTACCCGTTCTCGATGCTCAACAACCAGCCGGACCTGTACCGCACGCTCTACTACCTAAACCCCATGGCCGTCTACACCGAAGGCTGGCGCGGGCTGCTTCTACGCAACGAGTATCCCGACCCGTACTACTTGGCCGTTGCCCTGGGCGTGAGCTTCATCACGTTCCTCATCGGCCTCGTCCTCTGGCGGCGCTACGAGTGGCGCTTCCCGGAGGTGATCTAGTTGACCGCCCCCCGTATCCACGTCCAAGATCTCAAGAAGCGCTTCGTCGTCTGGCATGACCGGCCCAATTCCTTCAAGGACGCCGTAGTACGCCGGATCACCCGCGCCGCCGTCAGCCGCGAGGACTTCTGGGCACTCAAGGGTGTCTCCTTTGACATCCACCCCGGCGAGGCCGTCGGCATCATCGGGCCCAATGGCTCCGGCAAAAGCACCACCCTCGGCCTCGTTGGCAAGGTCCTGCGCCCCACTTCCGGCGTCTGCGAGGTCAACGGCCGCATCTCCATCCTCATGGAGGCCGGCGTCGGCTTCCACGAAGATCTCACCGGCATCGAGAACATCTACCTCAGCGGCGCGCTGCTTGGCATGCGCCGCCGCGAGATCCGTCGAAAGATCGATGACATCATAGACTTCGCCGGCATCCACGAATTCATAGATACTCCCGTGCGCATGCTCTCCTCGGGGATGTACATGCGCCTGGGGTTCTCCGTCGCGGTCCACCTCGACCCGGAAATCCTCCTCGTAGATGAGGTCCTTGCCGTCGGTGACGAGGCGTTCCACCACAAATGCCGGCGCCGCCTCGCCGAGTTCCGCGAGAATGGCGGCGCGATCATGTTCGTCTCGCACCGCATGGCCGAGGTCAAATGGCTATGCAGCCGTGTCATCTGGATGCAAGACGGTCTGGTCCGCCAGGAGGGGCCCGCCGAGGAGGTAGTTGCAGCCTACGTAGCAGAAAACGAACCGGAGCAGAACGAACTGGACGATGAGTGCCTGGTGTAGCGGAGACGTCTTACGGATTACGGATTACGGCGGTGACTGACGTACTGGCCGCTCTCGCGTAGGTGGGTTCGTCCCGAACCCACTCCGTCATATTTCACGTTTGACGGACGTTTCTTCCCCCACGCACGCACCCTTCAGCCACCTCTCCCCCCACTGCTTCTGCAGCACCAGCGCCTTGAAGAATAGCCTGGCTCGCCGCCTTAGCGGCTCGTACAGCGCCAGCGTTATCACCGTCCCGAGCATTGCCCCCACAAACCGCAGCGAAGTCCCGGCCAGCCCCAACGCCCTCGCCATCTGCCCCTCCAGCGGCCCGGAGTGCAACCGGAAGTAACGCGCCGCGGCCAGATTGTACGCCGCGATCATCTCGGCCCGCGCCTGGCGCGAGCTCGCTCCATGATGGTGCATCATCCGCGCGCCCGGCACGTATGCCAGCTTCCACCCGCCCCGCCGCAGCCGCAGGCACCAGTCGCTATCCTCACAGTACATGAAATAGCCTTCATCAAGCTCTCCCACATCCCGTAGCGCCTCTCCCCGCACCAGTAGCGCCGCCCCATGCAGGTGCGCCACTCCCTGGTATGCACAAGCCCCAGGCTGTAGGGCGGGGGCCTGTACCCCGCCGCGCTTCCGCCAGACCTTATCCACCATCAACTGCTGCCGCGCAAACTCCCCGAGCGAGAATCCCTCGCCCCAAGTCTCCTGAACCCTCCCATCCGGCAGCACCAACTCCGGCCCCGCCATGCCCACTTCCGGGTCCTCCGCCATCACCCGCTGCATTTCCTCCACCGATCCCGGACGGACCTCGATATCCGAGTTGAGAATCAGCGCGTAGTCTGCCGCTACAGCCCGCAGTCCCTGGTTCACAGCCGCTGCATAGCCCACATTGGCTTCGTTCGCTATCATCAGAGCCTGCGGGAACTCCTCCCGCACCATCTGCACACTCGCGTCCGCTGAGGCGTTGTCAACCACCACGACCCGCAGCCCCTCCGCCGGCACATGCGCGAACACCGACTGCAGGCACTCCCGCAGCAGGTCCACCGTGTTATAGCTAACAACCACCACCGTCAGTGTCATAGTCACAATCTCTCATGGAGGGGCCGAATGTGCAGCCTCACCGCACATTCGGCCCCTCCATATCTCACATTACCAGTACCGCTGCCCCGTCTATCTCGCTATGCTTCAAGGCCGCGAGCGCCTCATTCGCCTCTTCGAGCGGATACGTCACCACGCTCGTCCTGATCCCCACCTTCTCTGCCTCCGCCAACAGCTCCCGCACATCCTCACGCGTGCTGTTGGCCGCGCTACGCAACGTCCGCTCGCCATACAGCAACCCATAGTCCATCTCTGGTATCGGCGACTGGTAGATTCCCGCGCAGCAAACCGTCCCGCCTGGCCGCAGATGCCGGAGCGCGGTCAGCACCACCGGCCCGGCTGGAGTGAAGTTGATCGCGCTATCCACCGGCCCCGGCGGCTCATCATCCAGGCCCCCAGTCCACTCGGCCCCAAGCTCCCACGCCAGTTGGCGATGGCTCTCTTTGCGCGTGAACACATAAACCGGGCACCCCCAACTCACCGCCACCTGGATCGTGATGTGCGCTGACCCGCCGAACCCATAGATTCCAAAGACATATCCCGGCTTGAGCTCCGACAGCTTCAGTGCCCGGTACCCAATTACCCCTGCACAGAAGAGCGGCGCCGCCTGCGCGTCAGAATACCCGTCGGGCAGTCGATAGGTGAACTCCGCCCGCGATACCATGTACTCGGCATAGCCCCCATCCACATGGTATCCGGTGAAGCGCGCCTCGGGACACAGGTTCTCCTGCCCCCGCTGCCGCCACAGGCAGTCCTCAGGCGTATCATGCAGCCATGGCACCCCAACCCGCTCCCCCACCTCGAAGCCTTCAACGCCTTGCCCCACCTGCGCGACCTCCGCGACCACCTCATGCCCGGGAATCACCGGCAGCTTCGGCAGGTCCAACTCCCCTTCAACAATATGCAAATCCGTCCGGCAAACCCCACAAGCCCGAAGCCTCAGCAACAACTCCCCCTCTCCCGCCTCTGGCCTCTCAACCTCCCGCGCCTTCAGCGGCCTCTCCTCCGCCAACCCCACCTTCTCCAACACCATCGCCCTCATCACACCACGCCCTCTCTCCCGCCGTATCCTCCCCATCCTTGCCTCTATCCTTCACATCCTTGAATTCCTATATCTCAGTCCTTCGAATCCACTTCCCTCAACCCATCCTTTTCCACCTCCACATACCGCCCAAACCACTCCTCCATCTCGCCCTTAAGCTCCCGCACCCTTCCTGCCTGCCCCTCCACGCCAATCAAATTCTCCCTCTCCTCCGGATCATTCACCAGGTCAAACAGCTCATCTTCCGCATACTCATGCCGGTACACATACTTCCACTCTGCCGTCCGGATCATCCGCACCGGCCCATACTCATCGAAGATGACCACATGCTCCCGCTCGTCCTGCTTGCCCTCTAACTGGCCGAGCATGCTCCGGCCCGGCAGATTCTGCCCTTCCGGCGCCTCCAGACCCACGTACTCAAGCACGGTAGGCAGGAAGTCATACGCGCTGACCATCCCCTCGACCACGTGCCCCTCCGGGAGCCTCCCCGGTTGGCTCATCACAAACGGCACCCTGATCGAGTTCTCATACATGTTCCGCGGGTAGGTCCCGTTGCCTTTGCCCCAGAACCCGTGGTGGCCGCACGAAAACCCGTTATCGCTGCCGAACACTATCAGAGTGTCGTCGCGCAGCCCCAACTCCTCCACCTTTGCCACAATCCGCCCGATGTTGTCATCCATGGCCGTCACGGACGCGAAGTAGCCCTGAAGCTGGTCTCGCCGTCCCCACGCGTGCTCGGTCAACCACGTCGCCCCCGGATGCTTCGGCTCCTGGGGGCATGACTCGAATGGGCAGTCGTCGTACGACCGCACTATCTCCTCGGGATGATGCTCCCACGGGCTATGCGGCGCCGTATAGCCCACATAGAGGCAGAACGGGTCCTGGTGGTTGGCGTTCAGGAATCCTAGTGCCTCATCGGTGATGACATCAGTCACATACCCCGGCTCCGTATATGGCGCCCCGTCTCTGATCATTGGCGCGCCATAGTACGGTCCTCCGCCCTGCTGGTGGCAGTACCAGAACCCGAACCCGTGCTGCGGGTTCATGCTGTCGCCCATATGCCACTTGCCGCTCAGGCCGCAGGTGTAGCCATTCCGCGCGAGCACGTCCGTCCACCCGACCTCTCCGGCCAGGAATTGCCTCGCCCCGTCCCCCATGTTCTCGTGGTGAATCCACTGGTGAACGCCATGCTGAGACGGTATGCGCCCCGTCAGGAGCGACGCTCGCGCTGGCGAGCAGACCGGCGAGGCACAGAAGAAGTTCTGGAACCTCACCCCTCTGTCCGCCAGCGCGTCAATATGCGGCGTCCGTATCTCCGGGTTCCCATAGCACCCAGCGGCCCAGGGCCCCTGGTCATCGGACAGGATGAAGATGATGTTGGGCCGTTCCCGACTCATGCCTATCGTCTCCCAGTTTGTTCCGTAGGACGGGCGTCTCGCCCGTCTCAACAACCCGCGTGGTGCGGGCATCTCGCCCATCCGACCCGCCGCCGAAACCGCAGCCGCACGAGCGGCTTCCAGCCGCGAGATTCCGCCACCAGAGCCCGGCTTCCAGCCGGGCGGGCACCGCAGCCCATCCCGCTTCCCTTGACGCCTACCCCGGCGGCCACCCCATCGCCCGCCCTCCCAGCAAATGCACATGCAGATGCTCCACCGCCTGCCCGCCATGCTCCCCGCAGTTGATCACCAACCGGTACCCATCCTCCTCCACGCCTTCCCGCCTCGCCACCTCCGCCGCCACCCACACCAGATGCCCCACCAGTTCCTCCTTCCCCTCGCCCACCTCCGAAACCCGCCCAATATGCTCCCGCGGCACCACCAGCACGTGCACGGGCGCCTGCGGGTCAATGTCACGGAACGCATACACCCGCTCATCCTCATAGACCATCGCCGACGGTATCTCCCCACGCACGATCTTGCAGAACAAGCAATTGGACATGACCTAGCCTCCTCATAGCGCCGTCACTAATGGTGCCGAACGATGTACACCGTAACCAGATCCTGCGGGGTCAGATCGGCAAACAACTCAAGGTATGCAGGCCCCCGAGTATACTTGGCCCACGCAGCAATGAACGCTTGGGCGGATTCTGGATGCCAGTTACTCAGGCCCATGTGCTCTGCAAAATCCATGCCCGACCACACATCGCGAGAAATCTGAAGACGCGGCTGCCCGACTTCATTTGGAACTAGAGCCGCGAATTCAGTCTTCACAAACCGCACCAGCGCATCGCGCGGTATCACGATTCTGGCCGCCGTAACCGGATCCAGGCCCAATTCGGCCCGCGCCTCCAGGAGCCGTGTTCCCGGTGGAAACTCCAACTGCAGGCGGCGCTGCAGGCCCTCCAGGCTGGCGATGCGCGTTGATCCAGGAGCATGCCTGTACACCGTGGAGCCCGGAACAAGGAGAAGCACTGCTGCCAATGCCGGGACGATCAAGAACAGCCCACCTCGTCTGCCGTGCGGCCTGCCTATGATGCCGGCGATCAAGACGATTAGTCCACTCAGCCCCAGCAGCACCCACCCATCCTGAACAATGCGCACCGTCCAGAGTTGTGCGTCGCGCCCGCCGAAGGCCAGCGGGCGCAGGTCGTACATCTGGATCAGGCCGACGTTTCTGCCACTGAACATGCCCTCGAAATAGAGTCCGCCCCACACCACGAATGACCCGAGCATCAAGATCAGCCCGCCAACAACATAGGCAGCGCGCATGGCCTTCACTTTGTCGCCATCAGTCGTTGCCTCTATCATTAGGCCATCAACCCTCAACGAGGCTCTTCACCTTCCCCAACGCCTCCGCCGCCGTCGTCGTCGCCGTAAACTCCAACCCCACATATCCCTCGTATCCGAGCTCCGCGATCTTCGCGAACACGTTGCGGTAGTTGATCTCGCCCGTCCCCGGCTCATGCCGCTGCTCGTTGCGCCGCCTCCGTCCTTAGAAGATGGCAAACAGAAAGTAGACCGTAGCGTACGACGGCTTGCTCAGGTCGGCAACTAGTTCTTTCTGAACCTGGCCGTCAAATGGGCCTGCTGCAAACACGAAGTCTTTGAGCTGTTCAGGATGCCAGTCGCGCATGCCCAGCCCGCTAGTCCAGTGTATGCTGAAGGCCATGTCAGAGCGCGAGATGCACGGCTCGTCGTCCCGCTCTGTGGAGCCGCGCTCCGTGAAACTGCCCCTGATAAAGGGCATCAGTTGCTCTTTGGGCATTCTGAGCTTCGCCGCGAGCGTCCAGTCCATCGCGTGGTCCACTTTGGCCTCCAGCAGTTCCGTCCCCGGCGGGAACTGCATCTTCACCAGACGGCCCAGCCCCTCCACCGTCGCGATTGGGGTAGGGTTGGCGTGCGGGGGCGACAGCAGCCCGGCTGCCGCGAGGAGGAACAGTGCCGGCAGGCAAACTAGCCCGACGCGCGCCGCCATCCGCAGCCGGTCTGACCACCGGCCAAGGAGCAGGAGCCCGCTCAGCCCCATCATGATAGCAGCCACAACCGGCGCTTGGCTCCACGCAAGCTGCCCCGCCTCCGTGGCCGCGGGATAGGGCCGCAGGCTGTACTCAATGATGTGCCGGGCCGTGCTCCAGTCAAAACTCTGGACCAATAGCACACCGACATACGCGAACGGCGCCAGCGCTAGCGCAAGCGCACCAACTACTATCCGCAGTACGCGGAGTGTACGGTCCATTGCTTCACCTACGCGAGGGCCAGGGGTGCGCGGCTACACCTTCCCCTTCACCTTCTCCATCGCCTCCGCCGCCGTCGTGGTCGTCGTGAACTCCAGGCCCACATACCCCTCAGAGCCGAGCTCCGCGATCTTGGCGAACACGTTGCGGTAGTTGATCTCGCCAGTACCCGGCTCATGCCGCCCCGGCACGTCGGCTACGTGGAAATGCCCGATTTTGTCGATCCCCGCAGTGATCCGGTCGATCAGGTTGCCCTCGGTAATCTGCTGGTGATAGATGTCATAGAGCAGCTTCACGCGCGGGCTGCCGACCTCGTCCAGAATCTCGAAGCCCTCGTCCGAAGTCGCGAGATAGTAGCCCTTATGGTTCACGAGGACGTTCAGCGGCTCCAGAACCAGCGTAATTCCCGCTGCTTCCGCATACGGCGCAATGCCCTTCAGCCCTGCCACGACCGCTGCATGCTGCGTCGCCCGCGGCATACCTTCGATTTCCTGCCCGGTCGTTACGATCAATGACGGCACGCCCAGCCGCTTGGCCTCATCGATCGAGGCCTTGGCATCCTCGACCCACTCGGCGGTCGTCTCCGGGTTCACCAGCGCGGCATCGGTCTGTACGCAGAAGCCCGCGATCTTCACCCCAGCCGCGTCGGCTTTGGCCTTGATCGCGTTCAGGTCCTTCTGCTTCCAGCCCCAGAACTCGATCCCGGGCACCCCTGCGGCGGCCACCGCTGCCGGCCGCTCCAGGATATCGAGGTCGGTGAACAGCATTTCGATGCAAACAGAGAATTTCAGCCTAGCCATGTTCAAACACCGCCATTTTTGGTTTTGGTCGCTACGCCACCTCATTTCCCCCACTCGCCCGCCACTACCTTCTCCGCTCGCGCGTCTGGTCGTCCTCGGGAGTGTGGGCCTCCCGGCCCGCATCCGGCGGCAGGGCCAGGGCTCGTGCCGGCCGCGACTGCCCAGAGAACAGAAAGACGGGGCGCTCAATCTGAGCGCCCCGTCTGTTATCTCCGCTTCAGTGCCGCTCTAGCGGCGCCGCAGGAACGCCGGGATGTCAATGTCATCCTCGTCGTAGGTCGGCTCTTCCTGGAAAGGAGTGCGCTTCGGCTGCTCTTCCTTCACTTCGGGCTGGGGCTCGGGAGCCGCTGCGACTGCCGGAGCCGCCGCGCCCGGGGCCTCGCGCTTCTCATCAGCCTTGGCCGGGGCCACCGCGCACTCCTGGTTCTCAAAACCAGTCGCCAGCACGGTGATTCGCACCTGCCCCTCCATCTTCTCGTCAATAACCGCGCCCATCGTCACGTCGGTCTCATCGCCAGCGCCACAAGCCGCTTCCTGCACAATCTGCGCCGCCTGATGAATCTCGTCCAGCGTCAGGTCCGGTCCACCGGTGACGTTCAGTAGCACCGCGCCCGCGCCCTGAATGCTCGTCTCGAGCAGCGGGCTGTTGATCGCGGCCTGAGCCGCATCGGTAGCACGGTTCGCCCCTGAAGACTCGCCGATACCCATCATCGCGGTCCCGGCATCGGCCATGACCGCGCGCACGTCCGCAAAGTCGAGGTTAATCAGGCCCGGAACAACGATTACTTCGCTGATACCCTTGACGCCCTGCTGCAGGACGGTATCCGCGAAGGCAAACGCCTGCTGCAGCGTCAGTTCCTTCTCTGACAGGCTCAGTAATCGGTCGTTGGGGATCACAATCAGTGTATCCACATTGGCCTTCAGCCGCGCCAGGCCCTCTTCGGCCAGCCGCCCACGCTTCTTGCCTTCGACTGCAAAGGGCTTGGTGACCACTGCCACCGTCAAAGCCCCAAGTTCCTTGGAGATCTCCGCCACGATGGCGCTCGCGCCCGTGCCGGTGCCGCCGCCCATGCCCGCCGTGATGAACACCATGTCGGCGCCGTCGAGGGCGATCATGATGTCCTGTCGGCTCTCCTCGGCAGCCCTGCGGCCGAGGTCGGGGTTGCCACCCGTACCGAGCCCGCGAGTGAGTTCGGCGCCGATCTGCAGCTTCTGGTCGGCCGCTGACAAATCAAGTACCTGGTTGTCGGTATTGACCGCCAGATACTCGACGCCCATGAGGCCGGCTTCGATCATGCGGTCAACGGCGTTCGAGCCGCCGCCGCCGACGCCCACCACTCGGATTTTTGCGTATTCCTCCACGTTGGGCCTGAGCATTGACTCTGAGGCCTCCTTATCGGTAGATCGCGATCAGGGAATTGCTTCTGCTGGCACGCGCTGATGATGAAAACGGGGTCAGACTATTATAGCCCGCCCTCTTTTGCAGTGTCAAGAAAACAGCCTGCTCGCCACTATACGACATCCCTGGCCGTTTTCCCTTCCCAAAGCCTCGATTATTTCAAGATATTTTGCCGATCTGCTCAAGCGTCTTCCTCGCGCTGTCCAGACGCCGCTGCAGCCCCTCGAACAGCACGCCATAGTCCGAGATCAGCGCCAGGAACTGCCCGCCCTCGTCGATTAGCCACTTCATGTACTCATCATCAAACACCGGCGTCCCCCACCACTTCCCCGCTGCCGCGCAGGCCTTACCCACTCTCCGGATCGCCGCCAGTACCGAATCATGCCGGTACTCTTTCAGGTGGCCATAGCTTTGCGACAGGTCCGCCGGCCCCACCAGAATGCCCCCAATACCGTCCACGTTGATGATTTCCTCGATCACGTCTACGGCCTCGAAGTCCTCCACCTGCACCAGAATGAACGTCTCCCGGTTGGCCTCCGCCAGATCAAACCCATCGAGACCATAGTACGTGTCGGCCCCCACCCCGTCCATTCCACGTCGCCCTACCGGCATGTACTTGGCGTTATAGACCGCGAACTCGGCCTCAGCCCTGGTCTTGATATGCGGCACCATGATCCCGGCCGCGCCATCCTCCAACGGCCGGAAGTAGTCCGCGTACGAATCCTTCCGGATGCGCACCACGCTATCCACATCCGCAGCCCGCGCTGCCAGAGTCATCACCGCAGCGTCATCATAGCCGAAATCCCTGTGCTCCATATCCACCCAGATGCCGTCATACCCCATCCGCGAGGCCATCTCCACAGTCCGAAATGAGTTGGTGAAGCTGATATTGGCGATGAGACAAACCTCGCCCTGCGATATCTTCTGCAATATCCTACTTTTGCGCATCAGATCAGACCTTTCCATTGTCACTGGAGCCCGTCGACGGCGTCTCCCTTCCTTCCCTCCCCACCACTCACCTTCCCAGGGTGCGACTCGCCTTTGTAGGTAGAATAACGTCCCATCATTGTCGGGAGTTGTACAACTTTGTCAGGCCGCTTTGGCCGCTTGTGCGATTTGCTCGTGCTGTGCACTCAGTAGGCGCGTTCGGATC
>JBDKRC010000294.1:0-5237 GCA_039683575.1 Armatimonadia bacterium
GGCGACCGAGCAGATCTTCGCCTGTTGGGAGAGTGTGCGGCGGCGCGGGATGGTGCAGATGCCGCTGGATATCGAGGACAACCCGCTGGTGGACATGGTGGAGAAGGGCGATTTGAAGCCGGCGAAGGGCTGAGGGGGGATCGTGAAGGCGAATAGCGAATAGTCAGGCTGTAGGGCGGGGGCTCCGTACCCCGCCTGCCGTTATCTACGATCTCCCATTGTCACGCGCGGCGGGGTACGGAGCCCCCGCCCTACAGCGGAGACGGCCATGGAGGTAGGGCTTGACCGAGACTGTGAAAGTGCAGATAAAGGTATTGCCGGAGGCGGAGGGGCTTAGCTTGCCGCAGTATGAGACGGCTCATGCGGCGGGGATGGACTTGCGGGCGGCCATTGTCGAGGACGTGGTGCTCGGGCCGGGCGACGTGGCCCTGGTGACCACCGGGCTGCAGATTGCGCTGCCTGAGGGGTATGAGGCGCAGGTGAGGCCGCGCAGCGGGCTTGCGATCAAGAAGGGCATCACGGTCGTGAATGCGCCCGGCACCATCGACGCGGACTATCGCGGGACGGTGCAGGTGGGGCTGGTGAACCTGTCGCGCGAGGCGTATACCATCCGCCGCGGCGACCGGATCGCGCAGATGATCGTGGCTCCGGTGAGCCGGGCGGAGTGGGCGGTCGTCGAAGAGCTTGGGGAAACCGAGCGGGGGGACGGGGGCTTCGGGCACACGGGCGTACAATAGCGGGGGCAGCGGAGGAGGGAATGATGACGCGAATGAAACTGAGATACATGACGATAGCGGCAGCAGTGACCCTGAGCGTGGTGCTGTCGGGGTGCCGCCAGACGCCGCCGAAGCGTGTGGGTGAGCAACAGACGCCGGTGGTGCCGACGGCGCAGGTTCCGCCCGTAGCGGGCGCCGGGCAGGGCGTGGGGCAGAAGGCGCCGGACTTCACCGTGATGGACGTTGACGGAGTGTCGCAGAGCCTTGGTAAGTACGGTGGCAAGGTGCTTGTCATTGACTTCTGGGCGACGTACTGCAAGCCGTGCGTGAAGAAGCTGCGGGAGTACGAGTCTATCTACCAGATGTACAAAGCCAAAAACGTGGCGTTCCTGGCGCTCTCGATGGACCAGAGCGATGAGGTCATCAAGGGCTGGCGGCAGCAGAATGATGTGAACTTCCCGCTGGCGCGGCTCAATGACGAGACGCGGAAGGCGTTCTTTGGCGACATGGCCCTGGTGTCGATCCCCCAGATGCGGATCGTGGACCAGAGGGGCGTTGTGCGGTACTCGTTTGGGCCTGAGAGCACGAAGGAAGAGGTGGAGGCGGCCGTTAAGGCCCTGGTGGAAGAGAAGCGATAGCAACAGGCCAGGTGGGGCAACATGAAGCTGAAGCTGTTACGGCGGGGAGTGCAGATTGCCTCCCTGCTTTTCTTTGTGTACCTGCTGGTTCAGACGACGTGGCCGCTGCGCGCTCCGCTGGACGTGGGGTTGTACCTGCGG
Source organism: Armatimonadia bacterium (assembly GCA_039683575.1). Lineage (GTDB taxonomy): Bacteria > Armatimonadota > Zipacnadia > Zipacnadales > UBA11051 > JAJFUB01. The sequence continues at coordinate 1,496 of JBDKRC010000294.1, forward strand.
GCCGACCCGCTGGCGGGGCTGGCGGTGGCGCTGTCGCCGGGGAGGTCGTGGGCGGTTGTGCAGCAGTTCTGGCCGGCGCTGGTAGTGCTGCTCGGGGCGGCGCTCATGGGGCGCGTGTATTGTGGCTGGGTCTGCCCGCTGGGGACGTGTGTGGATGGGGCGGACGCTTTGCTGCGGCGGAAGAGGCGGGGGCAGGGGCGGAAGGTGGGGCTGCTGGTGCTGGTGGGGAGCCTGGCGGCGGCTTTGTTCGGGACGCACCTCTTCTGGCTCTTCGATCCCATCCCATTAATCACGAGGACCTTTGCGACGGCGGCTGACCCGGCGGGGCGGTGGCTCTACAACCTCGGCGTCATCCACGGGTACGGCGCGCTGCGGGAGGCTGGGCTGAGGCTTAGCCCGGTGGAGGCGCGCGGCTTTGCGATGGGGCTCGAGACTATGGTTGTGTCCCTCGTGGTACTCGCGCTGGGCCTGTTGGGAAAGCGCTACTGGTGCCGCAAGCTCTGTCCGCTCGGGGCGCTGTTAGGGTTGGCGGGCAAGGTGGCTCCGTGGCGGCGGCGCGTGGCGGAGAGTTGCACCTCATGCGGGCGATGCGTGAAGGGTTGTCCCATGGGGGCGATTGCGGAGGATGGGCGGGCGACTGATCCCGCCGGGTGCATCGAGTGTCAGGACTGCGTGCGCGTCTGCCCGCAGGGGAGCGTAAGCTTCGGCGTTGGCGGCGCTCCGGCGACGGCGGCGGTGGGCGATCCGGGAAGGCGGGAGTTCCTGGCGGTGGGCGCGGCCGGGATAGGCTATGGGCTACTGGCGAGGTGGGGACTGCGGGCGCAGGACGCGCGGCTGCTGCGGCCGCCGGGGGCGATTGTGCGGGGAGGGACGGGGGCGGTCGAGAGGATGATGAGCGAGGGAGAGTTCCGCGCCAAGTGCCTGCGGTGCGGGCAGTGCATGAAGGCTTGCCCGACGGGAGGACTGCAGCCGGCGGTGGGGCAGGCGGGGCTGGAGGGCTTCTATACGCCGGTCCTCGTGCCCCGGAAGGGCTGGTGCGAGCAGAACTGCGCGGCGTGCGGGCTGGTGTGCCCGAGCGGGGCGCTGGCGCCGTTTGCAGTGGAGGAGAAGAGGGGGATCCGCATCGGCGAGGCGCGGATCGATCACGACCGGTGCCTGGCGTGGGGGCAGGGCGAGGCGTACCGGGAGTGCCTGGTGTGCAACGAGCATTGCTCGTATGGTGCGATAAGAATATGGCGGGATGGCGCGCAGCAGCGGCCGGTGGTCGAGGGCAGACACTGCGTGGGCTGCGGGCTGTGCGAGGCAGTATGTCCAGTAAAGACGGAGGCGGCAATAGTGGTGTACCGGCGGCAGGCGCATGGAAGATAGGGGCAGGCCGACGTGGGAGGAGAGGCTGCCGAAGCGCTGGCGGCCGGTGGTCGGATATGCGGGGGCGCTGGCGTCGGCGGTGGCGGCAGGGCTGCTGTATGCGGTGAACAAACAGGTGACGCGCGACGTGTCGCCGCTGCAAGTGACGTTCGTTGAGGCGGCGGTGGCGGCGCTGCTGCTCCTGCCGGGGTACGCGATGCGGTTCCGGAAGGACCCGCTGCCACGCGGAACGCCGTGGGTGTGGCTGGGGCTGTTTGGGCTGACGGCGGTTGTGCTGTTCTACTTGAGAACGCTCGGTATCTCGTTGACCAGCCCGACGACGGCGGCGCTGCTGACGCGGGTTGAGATCGTGATCGTGCTGGTGTACAGCTACCTGTTCCTGACCGAGAAGCCGACGGTGATCGGGTGGCTGGGGTGTCTGGCGCTGGTGGCGGGGATGGTGACGGCACTGGACCTGCCGGCTCAGGGCCTGGTGCTGCGGCTGACAGGGGTGCTGGCGGCGTTGGGCTGCGGGGCGGGGATTGCGATCAACTCAATCATCATCAAGCTCAAGCTCGGGGGCGTGCGGAGCGAGCTCATTGCGCTCGCGAATGTCTGGACGCAGGTGCTGCTATACCCGCTGGCGCTACTGGCGGCGGGAGAACTGCTGAACCTGGGGGAGGTGCTGCGCCAGCCGCGGTTGCTCGTGCTGCTCGTGGTGGGCGGGGCGCTGATCCCAGGGATGCTGACGACATACTACCTGTCGATGAAGTGCATACCGATGTGGAGTTGCCGGCTGCTGAACCTGGGGACGCCGGTGGTGGCGATACTGGCGGAATATTTCTGGCTGCGGTCGGCGATCTCAGTGAGCCAGTTGGTGGGGCTATTGCTGGTGACGACTGGAGCGGCGCTGGTGATCATGTGGGGGACGCCGACAGTGCAACGGAGCGAATGCGGGGCGGAGGTGGGGTAGGGGGTTTGGTGCTATGCTCGCGTAGGTGGGTTCGTCTCGAACCCACTCCCACCCCGCGTCGGTTCAGGGATGAACCGACCTACGCGAGGAACGGGTTCCGGTGCCGGTAGGAGCGCTCCCCTGAGCGCGACTGTCTACGACCTACCCTCAGGGGTAGCGGCATACGGTCGCGCTCAGGGGAGCGCTCCTACCGGACTTTGGAGTCAGGGTTTGATCTTCAGGGCCTGCAGGTCGGCCAGGACGTGCGGGAGTTCGCGGTGGTAGTAGCCGTAGGCTTTGCCGAAGGCTCCTATCTCCGTCTTCATCTCCTCGATGTGCTCCAGCCATGACCGGTAACACTTGACCAGCACCTGCTTGTGGCGCTCCTTGTTGCCATGGCGGGCGGCGAAGGAGAGCGAGCGGACGGCGAGGGTTAACTGCGTCAGCGATGAGGCCGGGCAGGACGTGTAGCGGAACTTGCCCGCGTGTTCGTCCCAACTGTCGTTGATCATGAAGTCCGCCGCCCGTACGATCGAGTCCGGAATGCGCTCGTCGCCGGTGGCCTCGTAGTAGGAGATCATGCCATTGAGCATGACCGAGGTGATGAAGGTGGCCATGCCCCAGTGGGGCGTGCGGCAGTAGCAGTGGCCGGGGTAGAGCTTGTAGATCCAGCCCCCGCAGTGGGGGTCCTGGTCGGCCAGGATGAGCTCGATAATGCTCTTGGCGGCGGCGAGGTACTGCTTCCGGCCTGAGACCCGGTAGGCGGCCATCAGGGCCTTGAGCGGCCAGCCAGTGGTGCGGCCGCAGTGGGGGTCCACGCCAACCCACCAGGTGAAGCCCTCCATCTTGCTCAGCTCCACGAGGTTGTCCGCGATCTGCAGGGCGACTTCGAGCGCCCACGGGTCGCCGGTGAGGTTGTAGTAGTCAACCATGCCCTCGTTCCACAGGTGGCCGAGGTTGCGGGGGTCGCCGCCGTAGTAGGCCTTGGGCCACAGGCGCTGGCCCTCTTCCTGTGAGAAGTAGCCGCCGGTGTGGCCGATGGCGTGCAGGTAGACAGCGCCGACGTGGACCGGATGGCTGTAGCCGTGCTTGAGTTCCCAACCATCGAGGTAGTCGCCGTTGAGGGCGTGGACGACGTCGATGTCCATGTTGTGGCGGGCGTTGATCTCGCCCCAGTGGAAGTAGCGGACGTCGCCGGTGCGCGCTAACTGCAGAAAGAACGCATGCTGCGTGTCGTACTCCTCGTTGCCCCAGTTGTAGACCCTCTCTCCGAACCAGTCACCCCAGTTGAAGATCCCGTAGTAGCGTTCCTTCTCAACGATGCTCTGGTAGGCATCGAACGTCTGGGCCTCGGCCTGGTTGTAGTCGCCGGACACGGCGGCAGTGGCAGGGACGAGCGGGCCCATGGCTCCGGTAGCAGTGGCGTGTTTGGGGTCGGTGACC
>JBDKRC010000295.1:0-3417 GCA_039683575.1 Armatimonadia bacterium
GTCTGCCGTTCCATCACCTTACGCCGCTCGGTCTGTTCGGCGGCGGCCAAGGCTTCAGCGGAGAGGTTGACCAGTTCACCCCGCAGGGCGTGTGCCGGCAGTTGGGCGATGGCCGCCAACACCTTGAACGTATCCGCCCGGCTGTCGATGTAATCAGCCAGCGGGCTGGGGGTGAACTGTCCGAGCTTGGTATCCGGGTCCTCAAACGTCCACACCTTGCTTGCCGTCGCCTTCAGGTACTGCTCTTCGGATTCCGCCAGCCAACCGGCGATCCATTTCTGAGCGAAGGCCCCGTAATGCTGCACCACCAGCAGGCCGAACGTGGTGAACTCGATTTGGTCTTGCAGCACCATGAGCGGGTCGATCTCGCTCACCACCTCCTCGTCCAGGTCCACCTGATTGAGGAAATGCACCACCGGCACTTTGCCCAGGCCGTGCTCGCGCGTTTCCACGTAGTCCACGTCGCCGCCATCGTTAGCCGACATGTAGTAGATTGCTTGGTCGTCGTAGAGGCGGTAAAGCTGCCGGTTGCCCACCGTCTCCGTGCGCCGTTTCTCCAAGGCCCATACCGGCCAATCCTCATCCTCACCGTAGACGGTGGTCATGTTGCGGGGCGAATGACCGGTTATCACCGCCACCGGCGCGCCGGGCATGACCGTGGTGTAGGCCGCCCCGTAGCCGAACATGGCCCGATGCACGCCGATCTGCCGCGCGTCCATCCTGTTTTTCTGCCAGACTGTCCAGGCCGGCGCTTCCTGTTCCGCCGTAGGACTGCGGTAGCCGTCCACGTAGCAGCTCTGCGCCAAGGTGCTGACCACCAAACCCAGCACGTTGACCCGCGCCATCCGGGCCATGCGTTTGACCTCTTCGGGCACGCTCGAGCTCACCCACATGTGGCGCTGCCGGCCGTGCAGGTAGGCGTAGAGGTCATCGAGGCGCTCTGCCTCCTGCTGGCGCCAACCGAGCATCAGCTTGGTCTGCGCTATGGCTTGTCTCTGATTGAGGGCCACGTTTGGACCTCCCTGTTCAGTAGAAAGCGGCCTTGCGGCGCTTCCGGCGTTGTTTGTCGGGCGAGAGACCCAGGTAGGCCCGCCGGGCCATCCGCGAGAGGATGAGGGCCGCCAGGGCATCCACCTTGCGCTGACTCTCCCGGTGCTCTTTGCCGAAGCCCATGCCCCAGTTGTTCGGGCGGTTGCGGGCGTTCAGAACGTGCTGCCTCACCCGCAGGTTGCCGTCATGGCGGAATGCCTGTTTCTCGATCTCGTCATGCACCCATTCGGCGCCCATGAGGGTGAACTCCTTGCCGCGGGCGCGCATGTCCCAGCCGATGCGGTTGTGCGCGGTAGCCGATACGCACAGTTCCCGGCCGCTGCCCCGCCCCAGGTCCAGGTCCCACTGGGTGATGTAGGATTCCCAGGGGTGGATGTCCGAGAAAAACGCCACCACGTCATAGTCGGTGAACGCCTGACGCACGGTCGCGTCCACAGCGTCCAGAAAAGCCTGCCGGTTGTGCGCCAGCTTGCCATCAGCGCCCCGGTACATGAATTCGGGCGACTGCGGATCCCAGAGTCCGAGATTGAAACAGAACCCGTCGCTGATCCGGGAACCCTGGAGGGCCGTGTGGTCCTCAGTCTCACCGCCATCGAACCCCAGCGCGATCTGCTCACCAGGGGCTACGTGGATGTTGGAGTCCGCCAGCGCATCCCAAGCCTGCGGAGTGGTCCAGGCATCCTCGGTGGCGATGATCTGGTTGTAGTAGAACCGCCGGGACCGCGATGCCGGGTTGCGGATGTCCATGATCTCCGCAACGATGCGCGGGATATCGAGCCAGGTGCTGTCGCCCCGTATGGCTGCGATGACCGCCGGAGCCGACTCTGCCGATAACTCCGCTTCGGGCGGGGCCTCCAGGGAATCGTAGAGCACCCCGGTATCGACCGCTTGACCGGCCTGGACCTTCTCCCAGGCTTCGCGGGCCACCTGCGCCACCGAGTCCTCGCCAGGTTCATAGGCGTTGGTGATGGCGAGCGCGCGGGCGTAGCCGTCTTTGGATTTGGCCAGGTTACGGGCAATCACTGCGTCCATGGCGTGCCCCTCGTTACTGGCCACCCAGTGCTGCGTCTCGTTTTTCAGAATCAGGGTGGGCCGGCTGCCTTCCAGCGTCCGCGGGGAGCTGGTCACCGCCTCGATGCGCTGGGCCCCCTGATGGGCGTAGATGATCTCCTTGCCCAGACTGATTTCGTACTCTTCCAGCGTGGCCCGCGTCAGGTACGAAGGGAACAGGGTCATCGTGTTCTTGGTCTGGGTTATCGACACCGCCGCGGTCTGCACCCAGGCTTGCGGATGAGGCCGGCCGATCGGCTGCCCAACGGGGATTCCCAGCCATTCCGCCTCTTCCGGCGTCGCTAGTCTGCCGGTTGGGCGGCAAGGCCCCACGAACTCGGCGGAACAGATGATGCAGCCGAGCGGATCCTTGCCCCAGCCCTTGAGCCGTTGGAGTATGCCCTCGCGGTAGGTCCAGCGGAAATCGCTCTCTATCGCGTACCAGTGGAGGATGAACCGGAACTGTTCGTTGGTGAAACGCCAGGGGGTCCCGTCCTCATGCTGCATGTGCTCGCGGACCCACTGGGCGACATGCCAACCGAGGGACAGCGGCGGGCATATGAACTGGCCATGCTCGTCTCTCTGCCAGGTCGGGCCAATCGCTACCGGTGTGACGGCCGGAGCTGGGATGATGAATCACCCCCTCTCGCCAAAGACACAGGCATCATTCGATTGGTCCGGCAGGCGCACTCCCCCGCCGAACGCATCTTTGTAGGTGTCCATGACCGTCACGGCCGCCAACCGTGGCGCTTTCTCGCGCTTGATCTCGATCCGCATCCGGCGCCGGTCACCCTCGGTGAGACCGAGATTGCCCATGAGACTGTTCATGGCGGCCACCATCTGCGCGCTCGGGCGCGGGGGAGCCATCATCCAAGCCAGGTAAAGGTTTTCCTCTTTGGCCAACTTGCCGTACTGCTGCTGCGAGAGTCTGGCTGCCTCGGTGATGACGGCTTCCAGCCGGGGAGTGAGTTTGCCCGGACGGAACAGCGTGGTCATCAGGTCGCAGAGGTAGGCGATGGCCTGCCAGTCAGTGCCTTCGTAGTACTGAGCCATGGGACTGCGCTTGGCCTCGCGCCACAGGGCCTTGGCCCGCCTGCACCAGTCGGGGTCACCAGCCGGTGCCCGGACGGTGCCGTGAGCCGTGATTGTCTCAGTCGGGCGCTCGGGCTTGTTTTGGCGCCGGCGCTCTTCATCGCGCTTGGGGATAGGACCGCGTGTGCCCATGTCGGGCCTCCTTTCGCTCCGTGTCGGAGCTGGGAGTGATAGGTGCTTGACGGATTGGCTGGACGTGGCAACCCGTAGCGGTCTTGGAGTGCT
>JBDKRC010000296.1:0-17133 GCA_039683575.1 Armatimonadia bacterium
TTGACTTAGTATGCTCAATATACTAAGATGATGCTGATGGGTGGCTGAGCCGCCCTGCGCCTCTATGGGGAAACACAGCCGCCACCTCTGGCCGCTGACGATATACCCTCAGGTTTGCGCCTGAGGCAGTAAGGCAAGGAGAAGCAAGATGCCCCTCGTAACCGGTTTTGAACTGCTGAAGCCCGCCCTCGAGGGCGGGTACGCGGTTGGCGCGTTCAACGCCAACAACCTCGAGTCCGTAAAGGCCGTCATCGACGCCTGCGAAGAGAAGGAAGCCCCCGTGTTCCTGCAGGTCTCGCAGGGCGCCATCAAGTACGCCGGTCTGGAAGAGGCCGCCGCGCTCGTTATCGCTGCCGCCAACAAGGCCTCGATCCCCGTGGCCCTGCACCTCGACCATGGCACCAGCTACGAGCAGAACGTCCAGTGCCTGCGCGCTGGCTTCACCTCGCTCATGTATGACGGCTCGAAGGATTCCTTCGAGAACAACGTCGCCGCCTCCGCCGAGATCGCCCGCATGACCCATGCCTGCGGCATCCCCCTGGAGTGCGAGCTCGGTCTCATCCCGAAGATCGAGGACTATCTGACCGAAGAGCAGATGGAGCCCTGCAAGCGCGGCGAAGTCGAGTGCGTGCTCGACCTCATGAGCCCCGAGGAGTGCGCCAAGCTCTACGAGAACAGCACCAATCCTGACATGGCCGCCGAGTTCCGCGATCGCACCAAGTGCGACTCCATGGCAGTAGCCATCGGCGCCATCCACGGCATGACCGGCCGCGGCAGCAAGCTCGACTTCGACCTGCTGCAGATCCTGATGGACAAGGTCGGCCTCCCGTTCGTCCTGCACGCGGCTTCCGGCATTCCGCTGGACCAGATGCAGAAGGCTTGCGCGATGGGCGTCTGCAAGGTCAACGTCGCGACCCGCATCAGCATGGCGCTGATCCAGGGCACGGCGGAGCGCCTGGCCGAGACCCCCGACCAGAAGGACTTCCGCAAGGTCTTCGACAAGGGCATGACCCGCGTCAAGGAAGTCGTCTTCGAGTACGTGGACCTGTTCGGTTGCGTCGGCAAGGCTGGCAAGGGCTGGTACCTCGGGCCGCAGAACGTGGCCATCACGAAGGAATCGCCCGAGTAGAGACGAACTCGTTAGCAAACCAAAAGCCCCGACCATCTGGTCGGGGCTTTTTCTTTCTTCTACGCGTGGTAGGCATGCTCCGCATGCCGGAACATGTCTCGATAACGAGTTCCGGCATGCGGAGCATGCCTACCACGCGTAGACGTAGTGTAGCTTCGGAATATGAGGGGGGAGACTGGAATGCGTACATTTGAGGATGTACAAGAGTTCATTCGGGAGCACAGAAAGCTGCCTCATTGGCAGGGACCGGGAGAGACCTACTTCGTCCGCTTTTCGTTGTCTGACCCGCGCATCGCCGATCTGACCGATGAGAGCTTAGCCCCACACGTCATCAGTGCTCTTCGGCACCACGATGGCAAGAGACACCTGCTCTTCGACTATACGGTCATGCCGAACCACATCCACTGCATCGTCAAGCCTTTGGAAAGCGAAGAGGGCGCACGCAACCTGTTGGGGGTACTGGGCAGCATCAAACACTTCAGCGCTGTGTGGATCAACCGGGTCTTGCAGCGTAAGGGGCGTCTATGGCAGGAGGAGAATTACGACCACGTGTTGCGCAATCTTCAGGACTACGAGGAGAAGTCACTGTACATCTACATGAACCCAGTGAAGGCGGGGCTTGTGCAGAATCCGGCACAGTGGCCATGGTGGGGCGTGGGAAGTGGATTGCGGTAGCAGTCTTGACGCATGGTAAGCGCGTTTGCCGCGTGGTAGGCATGCTCCGCATGCCGGAACATGTCTCGGTAACGAGTTCCGGCATGCGGAGCATGCCTACCACGCGTCTAGATTGCTTTACGTACAGGACTCCGCCCGTCAAGCGCCTCCCGCAGATACGGTGCCGTCGCCGACCGGTCGCACGCTGCCACCTCTTCTGGCGGCCCCGCGGCAATCAGCTCCCCTCCGCTATCCCCGCCTCCCGGCCCCAGATCAACCACATAGTCAGCGGCCTTGATGACATCGAGATTGTGCTCGATTATTATCACCGTGTGCCCGTGATCCACCAGGCGGTTGAGCACCGCCAGAAGCTGCTTCACATCCGCCACATGCAGGCCTGTCGTCGGCTCGTCCAGCAAGTACAGCGTGTGGTCGCGAACGGGGCGTGAGAGCTCTCGCGCCAGTTTGACGCGCTGCGCCTCGCCCCCCGACAGCGTCGGCGCCGACTGCCCCAGCGGCAGATAGCCCAGCCCGACCTCACACAAGACCTGCAAGCGCCGGGCCAGGCGCGGGATCGCCGAAAACAGCTCCCGCCCTTCCTCGACGGTCATCTGCAGGACCTCGGCGATGCTGCGGCCGCGGTACTTCACCTGCAGGGTCTCAGGGTTGTAGCGCTGCCCACCGCACTCCTCGCAAGTCACCCACACATCGGGCAGGAAGTGCATCTCTACGCACCGGCTGCCCATCCCCTCGCAGGCTTCGCACCGCCCGCCGCGGGCATTGAAGCTGAAGCGGCCGGGCTTGAAGCCCCGCATCTTTGCCTCCGGCAATGAGGCATACAACTCACGGATGATATCGAAGGCGCCGATATAGCTCACCGGGTTAGAACGCGGGGTTCCCCCGATGGGCGTCTGGTCAATGCTGATGACCTTATCCACATTTTCCACACCCAGAACCTCGTCATAGGCCCCCGCCGGGCTTACCGCTTCCTCGGTGCCCAGTTGCGAGACCAGCCCACGATGGAGAACGTCGTCGATAAGTGTGCTCTTGCCGGAGCCCGAAGGGCCGGTGACGCACGTCAGTACACCTAGGGGAATCGGAACCGTCAGGTTCTTGAGGTTGTGCTCGCGTGCGCCGAGGATCGTCAGCCAGCACTCCGGGGCGCTGAAGGGCGGCGGCGGCAAGGGGCGGCGCTGTTCGGGCACGGGGATGGTTAGCTTCCCGGCGAGGAGTTGCCCTGTGACCGAATCCTTCTTCCTCGCCACCTGGGCAGGCGTTCCAGCCGCCACAATCCGCCCGCCGCGCGGCCCCGCGCCGGGGCCGACATCTATGATGTAGTCCGCCTCGGCGAACGTCTGCGGGTCATGCTCGACCACGACCACGGTGTTGCCTTCGTCGCGAAGCTTCTTGAGAGCCGCCAGCATCTTGTCATTGTCCGCCGGGTGCACCCCCACCGTCGGCTCGTCGAGTACATACATGACCCCGGTGAGCCCACAGCCCAGTTGCCCCGCGAGTTTCACCCGCTGAGCCTCGCCGCCCGATAGCGTAGGGGCGGTGCGCGACAGGGTCAGGTAGTCCAGGCCCACCTCGTTGAGGAACTGCAACCGCTGTCTGATCTCCGGTAGTATCTCCTGAGCCTTCACGCGTTCGCGTGAACTCAATTCCATCGCCCTGAAGAACTCGGCGCACTCCCGCAGCGGCATGTTGCACACGTCCAGGATCGTCCGCCCACGCAGGCGCACCGCCGCCGCTTCGGCCCGCACCCGCGCGCCATGGCAGTCGGGGCACACGGTGGCGCCGTCCCAGCTTGTCCCCAGCCCATAGCACGACCGGCACCAGCCCGCGTAGTGGTTGAACGAGAAGCTGCGCGGCGTGATGGGCTCGTAGCTCGCGCCGCAGTTGACGCAGGAGTGCAGCTTCGAGAAGCGCCGCTCCTGGCCCTCTCCAACCACAATCACCTCATCGCTCATCTTCAGCGCGGCCTCGACCGCCTCAGCCAGTCGCGAGCGGTTGCGGCTGCCCACGGTCACCCGGTCCACCACAATCTGCACATCATGCTTGCGGCGGCGGCTCATGGCCTTGCCCTCATATGGCAGCCGCACGACCTCGCCATCCACCCGCGCCCGCGCCCAACCGTCGCGCTGCGCATACGCGAGCATCGTGCTGTACTCCTCATTCCCATCCGGCACCAGCGGCGCACACAGCAGCACCTGCTGCCCGTCATTCTCCGCCAGTATCGCGTCCACGATCTGCGAGACGGTCATCGCCCCGACCTCGACCTCGCACTTCGGGCAGTGCGGCTGGCCGAGGCGCGCAAAGAGCACGCGCAGGTAGTCGTAAATCTCGGTCGTGGTGCCCACGGTCGAGCGCGGCGAATAGCCCCGCCCCGTCTGGTCAACTGCAATCGCCGGCGGCAGCCCCGCAATCCGGTCCACCTTCGGCTTCTGCATCTGGCCCATGAACATCCGCGCATACGAAGAAAGCGATTCCATAAACCGCCGCTGGCCCTCCGCGTACAACGTATCGAGCGCCAGCGAGGTCTTCCCCGAGCCGCTGACGCCGGAGATGACCGTGAGCTTGTGCCGCGGGATCTCAACCTGCACGTTCCTGAGGTTGTGCTCCCGCGCGCCGCGCACGATCAGCTTGTCGGACTTCCGCGCCTGCTTCACGGGCTTGCGTCCGTGCGCCACGATCCCGGTGCCCAGCACCTCGCGCAGCAACTCGGCCGTGGGGCTTTGTGACCCTTCCCACACCAACTCCTCGGGCGTCCCCTCCGCCACCACCAGCCCGCCGCCTGCCCCGCCCTCCGGGCCCATGTCGATGATGTGGTCTGCCGTCTTGATGACGTCCGGATGGTGCTCGACCACGAGCACCGTATGCCCCTCGTCCACAAACCTGTGCAGGACCTCCAGCAGGTGCCGGACATCCTCGAAATGCAGCCCCGTCGTCGGCTCATCCAGGATGTATAGCGTCCGCCCGGACTTAGGCCGCGCCAGTTCCTTCGCAAGCTTGATTCGCTGCGCCTCGCCCCCCGACACCGTCGTCGCGGGCTGTCCCAGCCGAATGTAACCCAGCCCCACGTCCACCAGCGTCTGGAGAGTCCGCGCGATGTTCGGGATATTCCCAAAGTGCTTCAGCGCGTCGCCGACTTCCATCTCGAGCACTTCCGCGATGGTCTTGTTCTTGTAGGTGACGTCAAGCGTCTCGCGGTCAAAGCGCCGGCCCTCACAGATCTCGCACGTAACCCAAACGTCGGCCATGAAGTCGGAGTCGAGCTTGACCGCGCCGTGGCCCTCGCAGGCGCTGCAGCGCCCCTCCGGGACGTTGAAGGAGAAGCGCCCGGGCTTGTAGCCGCGCGCGAGCGACTCCGGCAGCTTCGCGTACAGGTCGCGGATGTGAGTGAGCACTCCAGTATAGGTTGCGGGGTTGCTGCGGGGTGTGCGGCCGATGGGGTCCTGGTCTATGAGCACGACCTTGTCGAGATGCTCAAGGCCCACAAGCTCGTCATATTCGCCCGGCGTAGCCTCCGCGTGCATCAGGTCCCGCGCCAGTGCCGGATAGAGCGTGTCGGTGATCAGCGAACTCTTCCCTGACCCGGACACGCCCGTCACGCACACGAACGTATGCAGGGGCAGTGACACTTCCACATCCCGCAGGTTGTTGTGCCGCGCCCCTCGCAGCGTCAGCCGCTCGCCGTTGCCTTCACGCCGCTGCTCAGGCACGGGGATGCTGCGCTTGCCCGACAGGTACTGCCCGGTGAGCGACTTGCGATTGCGCTTGAGCTGCGCGGGCGTTCCCTCGGCAACCACCCGCCCGCCGCGTTCCCCTGCCCCGGGGCCGAAGTCCACTACATAGTCCGCCGCCTCGATGGTCTGCTCGTCATGCTCGACCACGATCACGGTGTTTCCCAGGTCCCGCAGGCGCAGCAGCGAATCCAGGAGCTTCCCCTGGTCGCGGTGGTGCAGGCCAATGCTCGGCTCGTCAAGCACGTACATGACGTCAACGAGCCCGCTACCAACCTGGCTCGCAAGCCGGATGCGCTGGGATTCGCCCCCGGAGAGAGACGGTGCGAGGCGGTCGAGGTTGAGGTAGTGCAGCCCCACGTAACTCAGGAATGACAGCCGGTCACGAATCTCCTTGAGAGCATCCTCGGCGATCATGAGCTCCGCCGCCGAGAGTTGCAGCCCCTCGAAGAACTCCCGCGCTGCCTCCACATCCAGCGCCACAACATCCGCGATGGACTTCCCCGCAATAGTGATCGCCAGACTCTCCCGGCGCAGTCGCTGGCCCTTGCAGTCCGGGCACGTCCCGACGCGCATGGCGTCCTCAAACTGCTTCAGTATCGTCCGCGCCTTGAGGGTGCTGTAGCGCTCCTCAAGCTCGGCGATGAGCCCGCGCCAGACCTCGGAATGGGTGAACTCCCAGTTCGTCCGTGGGTTGTAGTAGCGAAAGTCAATCTTCTCGCTGCCAGAGCCGTACAGCAGCCCCTTAAGCTGCTCCGGCGTCAGGTCGCGCCAGGGGGTGCTCAGCTTGAAGCCGTAGTGCTTGGCCACGCCCTCGTACCAGTGCCGCCGCCACGCGCTGCGCAACGACTTCATGAGTGGCACCGCGCCCTGCAGGAGCGACTTCTTGTCGTCGGGCACGAGCAATTCCGGCACGAACTGCCGCTCCTGGCCGAGGCCATTGCAGGTGGGGCACATGCCGCTGGGGGTGTTGAACGAGAAGTGCGCATGCGTCGGCTCTTCAAAGCTCAAATCGCAGCGTGGGCAGGCGTAGCTGGAGGAGAGCAGGATGTCCTCGCCCTTCTCACGCGCGATGATGACCTTGCCGTCGGCCTGCTTGCACGCCTCGTCCACCGCCTCGGCAACACGTGAGCGAATGCCGGGGCCGATGGTGAGCCGGTCTAGAATCACGCAGATGTCGTGGCGGCGATACCGGTCCAGCGCCAGCGGCTCGTCCAGGCGCACGTCCTGCCCGTCAATTCGCGCCCGCAGGTACCCTCGCCGCGCGAGGTCGTCCAGTTGCTCCTTGAACTCCCCCTTGCGCCCCGTGTAGACCGGCGCCAGGATCTGCACCTTCTCGCCTTCAGGAAGGCTCAGCACGCGCCCGATGATCGTCTCACGGGTCTGCGAGCCGATCTCGTCGTGACACTCGGGGCAGTGCCTCTTCCCTATCGCTGCATACAGCACCCGCAGGTGGTCATAGATCTCCGTCACCGTCGCCACAGTCGAGCGAGGATTATGGCTGCGTGCGCCCTGGTCGATGGCGATGGAGGGGGCGAGGCCCTCGATATGCCCGACGGCAGGGCGGCCGAGCTGTTGGAGGAATTGCCGCGCGTACGTCGAAAGCGACTCGACATAACGCCGCTGGCCCTCCGCAAACAGCGTATCGAAGGCCAGGGATGACTTCCCGGAGCCGCTGACGCCGGTGAAGACGATCAGCGAGTTCTTGGGTAACTTGAGGTCCACGCCCCGCAGGTTATGCTCGTGGGCGTGGCGGATGATGATCTGGTCGGACAACTGTAGAGACTCCTCAAAACAAAGCAGACGCCCTGATTGTATTAGAACGTCTGTTCTAGGTCAAATGATTAGGCGCGCCGTAGGCCACTCTCAACGCGTGGTAGGCATGTTCCGCATGCCGGAATCCGGTAACGAGCCAAGTTCCGCCTGTCATCCTGAGGAGCGAAGCGACGAAGGATCCCCCGCCGCCGGAGATGCTTCGCTTCGCTCAGCATGACAAATCGCTGCTGACTGTGCAAAAGCGGTAATCCTCGCAATAACCGTAATCCTGTTATATACAACGCCCAATGGCGTCAATCTGTTTCTGCCAGATACTGAAAGGACCATGTGAATGCAACCCGTAAAACTTGGAGTCATTGGCTGTGGCGTCATCGGCCCGACCCACATGAAGGCCGCCGCCGCCCACCCTGAGCTTCTCGACCTCGTCGCCGTTGCTGACCTCATTCCTGAGCGCGCGGAGAAGGCCGCCGCGGAATGCGGCGCAGCCAAGACGTACACCCAGGGCTCGGACCTTATCGCCGACCCCGAAATCGAGCTCGTGGTGCTGGCCATGCCCACCACCCACCGCAAGGCCCTCGCGCTGGAGGCCTTCGCCGCCGGCAAGAACGTCCTGATCGAAAAGCCCATCGCCATGAACGCCGAGGACGTCAAGGCCCTCATCGCCGCGCGTGGCAGCCTCAAGGCTGCCTGCTGCTCTTCCCGCTATCGCTTCATCACCCACCACCAGATCGCCGCGGACTTCATCGCCACCGGCGCGCTGGGCGAGTTGCGCAACGTCTACATGCGGTCTGCCTTCCCGGCCGGGCCGCCCCCTGCCGGGCCCAAGCCCGAGTGGCGCCTCAAGCGCGGCCTCAACGGCGGCGGCTTCCTCATGAACTGGGGCTGTTATGACATAGACTATCTGCTCGGGCTCTGTGGCTGGCAGCTCAAGCCCCTCAAGGTCTTCGGCCAGCATTGGCAGGTTGCCCCGCACATCGCCTGGCATCTCCCCGAGGGGAGCGATGCTGAGACCTACTACACCGCCCTCGCCCGCTGCGAAGGCGGCACCGTCATCTCTCTCGAGCGCGGCGAGTACATGCCGATCGCCAACGACAGCGTCTGGCAGATCATCGGCACGAAGGGCGCCCTCCGCCTCACGATGACCGCCGTCACCGCCGCCGGCCCCCAGGCTAAGAACGCGACCAACTGGAAGCAGATCTACTTTGATGAACTGACTGAGGACCAGGGCACTGTGTCAAAGGTGCTATGGGAGGGCGAGGAGGACTTGGCCATGGTTCACGGTGGACCCGTGACTGACATGGCGCGGGCAATCCGCGAGGACGGCGAGCCGAAGACGACCCTGGAAAAGGCCTACATTGTGCAGCGCCTGACGGATGCGATCTATGAGTCCGGATGGACCGGAGAAGCCATCAACTTCTAGCGCCTCTACGTAGTAATACGTAGAAAAAGACGAGTACCGGTACGCATTGCCCACAGCTCTGATCTGCTGTTTAATGGCTGTGCTCAGGGTAATCAGGAGTTAAGGCAAGCACGGGAACCGGGTGGATGATGATCTGAGCCTCAAAATGCCATCCGGGGGACCTTACATGGGCAGCCACACAATATGTGGCTGCCTATGTGTTTGTGTGACGGGGGGTTGGGCGACTGTAGCTGAATTGTGTCTGTTGGAGCGGATCGTGGTGCGCCCTGCTCGCCCTCGCTAGTCCAGGCCGCGCTGCAGTTCCGCGTCGATGAAGTACCGCACCAGTTCGATCTGGTTGCGCAGACCCAGCTTGTGCATGGCGTGGGCCCGGTGGGTTTCGGCGGTGCGGGTGCTGATGAAGAGCCGCTTGCCAATCTCGGCGCTGGTCAGGCCCTGAGCCGCCAGTTGGATGACATCGAACTCACGCGGCGTCAGCGCGTCCACTCCCGCGCTCTCCTGCCCCTGGCCGTTCCCGAAGGCATCCAGCACCCGTTGCCGCAGGCACGGCGTAAGGTAGCGGTGCCCCGCGGCGACCTCACGAATCGCCGTCGCAACCTCGTCAGCCTCCGACTCCTTGAGCACGTACGCCGCCGCCCCCGCGCGCAGGGCCTCCAGCACATAGGCATCGCTCTTGTGCATGGACAGCACGATGATACCGATCTCGGGGAACCGTTCGCGGAGGGTGCGGATCAGCGCGGCACCCGACAGGCCGGGCATGGTGAGGTCGAGCACGATGAACTGCGGGTGCAGGCTCTCGGCCAGCGTCAGGGCCTGCTCGCCATTCGCCGCCTCCCCGACCACCTCTATGTCAGGCTCATTGTCGAGAAGCAGGCAAAGCCCATAGCGCACAATCTCATGGTCGTCGGCGCAGATAATCGTGAAACTCATGGAGAAGCCCTCTAACGAGAAAGTGCACCTCGACAAGCACCTGTTCGGCATGAACTACCCGAAACCCTTCAAGGGCAGGTAAATTGTGTGTTAGCGTTGAATCCCTAGCGCATGAACCAGGGATGCCTGAAGACTTTCGCACTCGGACTGCTCTTGCTCGGAGTCCTGCTGGCGCTGCTCGGAATCGTGTTCCTGCTCGCCCCCGGGCGGGCGGGTACTGGCCTCATCATGCTGCTGATCGGCGGCGCGATCATCGCCTTCTCAGCCAGCCGTCTCCGCGTGATGAAGAACCTCTCCCCCGAGGGCGTCGAACAACAGCTACAGGCCGCTGCGGCCGCCTCGGGTGGCGAATTGACGGTCACCGAGGCCGTCGCGCTCACTGCCCTCGAGGACGGCGTGGTGCGCGCGGGCCTTGAGCGGCTCTTGCACAAGGACCTCGTTCGTCTCGAGCGCCGCGACGGCTCCGACTACTATATCTTCCCCGGCCTCACCGAGACAAAGATGATCAAAAAGTGCCCCTACTGCGGCAATGAGTACCCTCTGAAGCAAGCTGGCCGGACCTGCCCCTCGTGCGGCGGCAACCTCGAGATACGCCCCGAATAGGCCGCGCGCCCTGAGAATTTCAGATTTCCCGCAGAATTTGAGGAACATATTCGCGGTTTTGGTGTAACATATATGTGCAGCTCGATCAGGGTAAAGCCCGCTCTCAGTAGGGGGATGTTGGCAGCCAACGGCTGCTTAACCCTACCGAAAGCAGCCGCTGGACTTTATACGGGTGGACAGGGAACAGCACCCGTTGTCGGTACAGCGGTTTTTTTTGCCTGCAGGTTGACCGTCCTTTGAACGGAGGCATGTCATGACCTGTCGGAATGCTGTGTCCTTTCTTATCTGCCTCGCCGCCGTTTTCTTCCCCACTTCCTCCCCGCTTTTCGCCGCCGGCCACGACGCCACCATCGTCGTTCACCCCGATCGGGTCACCGGCAGGGTCAACCCCCTCATCTTCGGCAACAACCAGCTCGCCTACCAGGAGCGCCCCGAGTACAGCAACCAGGGCGCGGGCATCTGGGACCCGGTTAGGCACGCCCCCGTACCGGAGTATGTCGAGCTCTCCAAGCAGGCCGGCATCACCATCCAGCGCTGGCCCGGCGGCTGCACTGCGCACAACTACAACTGGAAGAAGACTGTCGGCCCCCTCGCCGAGCGGCCACAGATGCTGTTCGGCCTCCCCGAGTTCATGCGCTACTGCGAAGACACCGGCGCCCAGGCCCTGATCACCCTCTCCGTCTACTGGGGCAGCGAAGCCGACGCCGCGGACATCGTCGAATACCTCAACCTCCCCGTGGGCAAGAACCCCAACGGCGGTCCTGACTGGGCCGCCGTCCGTGCCGCCGATGGCCACCCGCAGCCATACAACGTGATCTACTTCGAGTATGGCAACGAGGACTACCACGGCGAGCACAAGACCAAAGACAACCCCAACCCGCGCAAAATCACCCCCGAAGACTACGCCCGCCAGTACCTCGCCTATCAGCAGGCCATGAAGGCCCTCGATCCCCGCATTCGCCTCGGCGGGCTGCTGCAGTACGGTCTCTGGGACTGGAACAAGGCCGTCTTGCAGGGCTGCGGCAAGCAAATGGACTTCGGCATCGAGCACACCTACACTCCCGGCTTCCAGGGCGACACGGACGAGACCAGGGGCCGTCTCTACATGCGCGCCTGCGCGGCCTCGGATCTGCACATCCAGCGCATCTATGACAAGCTGCACGCCCAGATCAAGGAAGTCTGCGGGCGGGACGACATGCAGCTTGCCATAACCGAGTACAACGGCTGGTTCGTGCAGGAGAAGCCTGTCCCGTATCGCCAGGCCTTTGCCAACGCCCTGCGCAACGCCGAGCACCTGCGCGTGATGATGCGCCCCGAGAACCGCATCCTCATGGGCAACTTCTGGGAGTTCGCGAACGAGTACTGGGGGATGGTGAAAGGCTTCGTGGACCGGGGCCAGACGCCGGTTAGGCAGGCCAACTACTTCCCGTACCAGATGTATCACGAGCACTTCGGCGACACGCTGGTGGCCTGCGACGTCCAGTGCGGCACCTGGGACTTCCCCGGCGGCCCGCTTCCCGCGCGCCAGGGCACGCCCAGTACCTTCAAGCTCTTCGATGAGAACCTGCTGCCGAAGGATTACGTGTGGGAGCCCCGTCAGCCCGAGCAGGGGGCCACGCAGAAGATCGAGGGGCAGGTCGTGGCGGTGGAGTTCTCCGGCAATGACGTGAACTACTATTCAGCTCGCACCACCCTACCCGCCGAGGGCGGCATGGGCTATCGTGTGACCGGCTCCATCAAGACCGAGGGCATCACCGACGCGCATGGCCTCGGCTTCCAGGTCGGCGACGCTCGCGGCTGGACCGAGACCAAGTCCTGCCAACTCGGCGGCAGCGTTAGCGGCACGAAGGACTGGCAGAAGGTCGAGATCGAGTACACAACGCTGCCGGACGCCACGCAGATCGAGATCCTCGCCCGCCGCCTCGGCGGCACGGGCAACATCTCCGGCAAGGGCTGGTGGCGGCTCGACAGCGTCCAGAAGTTCCGCCCGGAGAACAGCGGAGCGGTCCCGGACCTGGGCGTCAACACCGCCCGGCGCGCCGACGGCACCATCACGCTGATGATCGTGAACAAAAACTTCGACGAGGCAGTGCCGGTGCGGATCGAGGTCGAGAAGGGGAAGCCACAGGCGGGGAAGGCGCGGGCCTGGCTGCTGACGGGGCCGTCACCCGAGGCCAACAATCTCAAGCAGCCGGATAACATCAAGCTGACCGAGGAGCCAGTGGCAGTGCGCGACGGGGCCTATTGGCTGACGCTGCCGGGGTGTTCGATGGCGGCGGTGGAAATCGCACCCTGACCTCTCCGCGTGGTTGGCATGCTCAGCATGCCGGAACAACACACCGTAGCATGTTCCGGCATGCGGAGCATGCCTACCACGCGACAGAAACAATGCGGCCCACTCGCTCTTGGGTGGGCCGCATCATTTCATGCCTCATGTCTCTGCTGCAGGTCTAGGGCCCATTGCAGCCCCACGGCTCGGGGTCTCTCGCCAACGTTGCTGCCTTGAACCACTTGGCGTGGCCGTCGAGGAAGGCGACGTTGCCGCCCTCGTTGTGCCGGCCCATGTACGTCCAGTCATAGGCGGGTTCCGTTCCACTGCTCAGGTTGCGGGTCAGCGCCGTATAGCCTGCGCAACTGGTGCCGCCCGGATGCCAGTAGCAGTACCAGGTGTTGGCATCAACCAGCATCATAAGCTTCGCGGGACTGGTAAAGACGGCCAGCGCGTTCCCACCACCGCCATTGCGGTCTATCCAAACATACCACGTGTGGTTGGTCATCGGGGCCGCATAGCTGCAAGCATCGGGCGACGTCTGGTCGGCAATCGAGTGGCTGGGACAGAAACGGACCTGCTTGTTCTTCAGATACGGCTCGCAGGCGTCGAACCAGCGAACGCGAGCGGGAGGGGCGCCGCCGGGCCCAACCCACGCCGCGGGCATTCTCTCATCATAGTCCTGGGTATACTGCATTACCCCCAGGCTCAACTGCTTGATGTTGGACAGACAACTGGCCTGTCGCGCCTTCTCACGAGCCTTGGCAAAGACCGGAAACAGAATCGCTGCCAGAATCGCAATGATGGCGATAACCACGAGAAGTTCAATAAGCGTGAATCCTCGGCGCATCTTCGGTTCCTCCGCTATTCAGGATGAGATTCCGCAAGCAAATGTAATAATTGGCTATACATCCTGAGACTTCCTGCAACTTTCTGTGAGAAGTGAGCGATATTTCTCTGACGGAGCGCCCTGGAAAGGTCTGAGGATGGACTAGCTATACGTGAAATACCCCGTCATCTTGCCCTCATCGCTGCACGTCAGCCGCACCCAGTGCGCGCTGAACCCCGCCGGGAACTCGTGGTGCCAGTAGAACCCCGGCTTCAGCCGCATCCGGTCGTACTCCTGCCAACTCCCGTCGCCCAGGAAGTCCACCTCGACCGTCACCTCAACCGGCTTGTCGCCATGGTTCACCAGATGCAGCACCTTCTGATCGAACCCCGTCATCAGGAACGGGTCCGACGGCTGCCCTGCCGACACGTCCGCCTTCCACCACGGCCCGCCCCAGCCCTTCGGCTTGCCGAACTGCCACAGGTCGTCGGTCTTGCCAAACCATAGCCCCGCCTGCGGCTGACCCACCAGCAGGTTCGTGTCGCCAATTGGCGTTGTCTGGTTGCCCGCGAGCACCAGCAGCCCCCGCCACGAGCAGTAGTCCGGCGTGATCCGCAGATGCGTGCTGATCGGCCGTACGCCCCACAGCTTGCCCTCATACAGCACCGGCGAGAACTCGTAGAACATGCCGTGGCAGTCCATCAGGTACCGCTCGCTCTCGACCTCGCGAATCCGCGGCCACTCCGTCTGCCAGTAATGGTCGAAGCAGTGGCTCGCCTTGGGCAGCAGGTACCGCGACCACTTCCCGCCCAAGCACACCCGCAGGATCGCCGACGCCCGGTCAAACCCGCTGGCGAAGATCACGTTGTCCCAGTTCGTCCGCCCCGTCACTTCATTGAAGCACGTGCTCTCGATGATCCGCCATTCCCCGTCCACATACTCCGCCAGCCGCCCCGCGGCGCGTTCGCCCTTGAACTCCGGCTCGTCGTAGGTGTTGTTCGCCACCACGATCCGCCCCTGGCTGGTGTGCGCGCCCTTGTAGTGCGGCTGCGCGTCCTCCGGCAAGGCCAGCTCCTTGTTCATGTCCCAAAGCTGGGTCGCCTGCAGCGTCTCCACATCCACCTCAAACAGCAGGCCCTCCATGGTCAGGAAATACACCATCCGCGCCGGGTCGGTCAGGTGCAGCATCGTCGCGGTCAGCCGGTGCCCCTGGATTGCCTCCACGGTCCGCACGTCGCCATCCATGCTGATGAAATGCGGCCCCATGATGAGTTGGCTCGTGGCCGGATGGATCATGCGGTTGGCATAGGTCCCCACCACACTCGCCGGGTGCTTCTCCATCCGCATGTTGTCATCAATCGAGAACAGCCCGGTCCCCCCACCCGAACCCGGCCCGGACGAGGGATAGGTGATCAGCCACAGCCGGTCCGCCCAGGGCATCAGGGCCCCAATGCCACCCTCCGTCCGCTGCGGCAGATGATCGCAAACCAGCGCCAACTCAGGGACAACGCCGTTGAAGTTGTGCATGAGGAACCTCATGAATCGTGATCGCGTGGTAGGCACACTCCGTGTGCCGGACTCGCATTGCTTGAGCAATTACGCGTAGGTGGGTGCGTCTCGCACCCACACCACCGGCCACCTCTCGCAAGGCGTGGGTTCGTCCCGAACCCACCTACGCGTCCCTGTAAGAGCTACTGCACCTTCCAGCTATACAAATGCGACGCGCTGCCGAAGTAGATCTTGCCGTCCAGATAGTCCCCGCCCGGCCCCACCGGCACCGGCGACTCTACCAGCAGCTTGATCTCGTACGTCTTCGGGTCCAGCTTCGCAATGCCCTTGCTCAAGAGGATATAGATCGTGCCATCGGGCGCCTTGACGAAGACCCGCGGCCCCTGCTGGCCATTGGTCCGCCCCAGTTCAGGCTCGATGTCCTTTTCATAGATGATCTGCCGCGTCTTGGAGTCGAACACAAAGTACCGCTTGGAGTCCGCAAACCCATACACGAGCCCGTCCGGCCCCGCGCACAGGTCCGTGTAGGTGCTCACATTCGGCAGCAGCGGCGCATGCCACTCGATCTTCTTGGTCCCCAGGTCAAACACATAAAGCTCCGCCAACTTCGCCTTCACCGCCCCGCCGGTGCCCGCCGCGATCGTCGAGCCCCCCAGCACCTTCCCATCCGGCAGCGCCACCAGCGACATCGTTGACTGATCGGGCAGCAGCTCCGTGTGCTTGAGCACCACCGCCTCTTTCTTCTCCCGGTCCCAGATCAGCATCCCGCCGCCCGTCAGCCCATAGCCCGGCGTTCCCACCATGACCAGCGTCTTACCGTCCGGGTGCGCCAGCAGGTCATGCGGCCGCAGGACCACCTCGCCCGCCTCCGCCAGCCACAGCGGGTTGCCCGCCGCGGCCTTCTTGGTGTTCACCCACGGCTGCGTCGGGTCCCATTCCAGCAAGAACCCGTGCGTGTAGCCACCGGTATACCACCGGTCCCCCTGCGTCGCGACGGTGTTGAACTGCAAGAACGCCTCCTCGTTGACCCACTTGTCGGTCTTGGGATCGTACGAGAAGAACCGCATCGGGAACGCCGTCCCGCCGCACAGCGTCTGGTTCGGCGCCACGTTCACGCCCATCAGATGCGCCCCATCGCTGGTGTAGTCGAAGTCCACCGTCCGCGTCTTGCCTTCCTTGTCCGCCACCACGAGCTTGCGGTTGATCAGATCAAGCTGCTTGAGCGCCTGTCCGTCCGCCCAGCGGTTATGAAATAGGCTCTGGCTCGAGGCGATGATCGGCTTGAGCTTCATGTCAGGCTTGGCCGGCAGGTCCGTCCGTACCCCTTTGTAAAGCTCCATCCACTTCCCCGGCGTCCCGCCGTCATGCCCATAGACCTTCCCGTTCAGGTCCCGGTAAACCGCCCCGCTGCCATGGGCGCGGTCGGCCTCGGGCACCAGCGGTGTCGCCTCGCCCGTCACAGGGTTGAGGCCGATGATCTGGCTCGCGGTGCTTCCGATGCCGAAGTAGATGTAGCCGGTGTCATCGGCGGCAACGTAACGCGGATACTGCGCCCAATTCTGCTTGTACAGGGACCCGTAGTCCCTGAACTCTTGCGTCTTGGGGTTGTAGGATACCAGCCCGCTGTTGGGGTAGGTGGCCGACCAGATGGTCCCGCTGTCATCCTCGGTCATGCTCATGGCCATGCAATGCGCGGTCTTGTGGAAGCTCGCCCACTTACGCGCGACGGGATCGAATTCGAAGAAGTAGGGGCCATAGTGGGTATAGAAGCGATTGTTGCTGGCGAGAATGGACGCGAAGGGGGCCTCCCCACCAGTGGGAGCAGGCATCGGAAACTCCTCCGCCTTCCCGGTCTCAGCATCGACCATCAGCAGTTCGTAACCGCCACGATGGTCCATCAGCCACGACAAAACGACATTTCTTCCGGTCCCATCCACAGTAACCACAGTCCCGCGATGATTGCTCATAGGCGTGGCGACGCCATGGTCAGTAAAGCCATTGCCAAGGTCCTTGCTCGCAGCAAAGGCACCAGTAGCGAGTAATGCGAGAGCGACGATAAGCCAGTTGTACATGAAGCTGTCCTTTCGTTACACAGCCTGCGACGCGGGGAGGTTTCGGTGGGCAGGGGGAGGATACCTGCCGGCACTGATCCGGACAGTTTCGCAGTAATGTGGAAGAAAACGGAGGGACACAGCATGAAGATGATGAAGATGCTTATGTCGTTATTCCACCAGGGAGGGGAATTCCCATGCTACGACGAGTCTTTGTGGT
>JBDKRC010000297.1:0-15977 GCA_039683575.1 Armatimonadia bacterium
TGGTGGGGGCGAGGATGCTCAGGGAGCATGGGCAGTATGCGTTCTATCTGCAGCCGCTTAGTGGCGCGGGGGCAGGCGAGCCGCCTGCCCTACTGGGTAATGAGGGACTCGCGGCGGATTTGCCGGAGGGGGACCCGGTGATGCTGTATGCGAAGAGCGCCGGGGAAGTGGAGCTGACGGGAGCGGAGGTTCTCGCGGAGTTGGTGTTCCAGTTCAGGGACAAGGTGCGCACGAGCGATATTCAGACGGTGGCGAATTTCTGGGCGCGGGAGGGGGTTTTGCCACGGCCGCCGGGGATCATCATCAACCGGATTGGCAAGGGCTGCGTGATGACAACGATGGTGGGGCTGACGGTACACAATCGCGATGAGGACCGGTGCCCATGGCCGGAGATGCTGGCGCAGAATTGCCTGCGGTACCTGCTGGGCGAGCAGATGGTGAGAGTTGGGGATTACAATGAGGTCGAGGTGAATCTGGCGCGGCAGGAGGGGCGGCAGGTGTTGCACTTTGTGAACCACATGTATGGCGCGGGGATGTTCATGCATGGGCGAGGGGAGATGCAGTATTTGCGGGAGCTGCCGGTGAAGTTGGGGAAGAAGTTGAGGCAGGAGTTCAAGAGCGCGCGGTTGGAGCCGGAGGGGGTGGAGTTGGAGGTTACGGAGGAGGGGTTTGTGCTGCCGAAGTTGGGGGTTTACCAGGCGGTGGGGCTGTATTCGTAGGAGGGGTGGGAGCTTTACAGGATGGGCAGGATAGAGGCAAGGATGGGCAGGATGGAGGCGAGGGGGAGGAGATGGGGGTGTCGGTGCGGGACGCACCGACCTACGCGAGGTCAGTCACAAAGGGTGGTTTGATGCGTTACATGATGCTTGTGTTGGGCATATTGATTGCGGCTATGGCGATCGCGGCGTCGGGGGCACCGGTGCCGGTGGCTAATGGGGACTTTGAGAAGGGGCTTGAGGGGTGGAATGCGCTCAAGCCGAGCGGGTTTGGCAACGGGGAGATCAAGCTTGAGACGGCGGATGTGCATAGCGGGAAGAATGCGGTGCGGATTACGAACCCCGCCGGGGTGCCTAAGGCGCTGACGGGCTTGATCAGCGCGGCGGCGATTCCGCTGCCTGAGGACACCAGGACGTTCGCGATTACCGCCTGGATGAAGGTTGTGTCATCGCCGGAGGCGGTGGAGCTGCGGATCGCTTCGACTGACAAGGCGGGGAAAGCGCTTTTGCCCTGGCAGGAGCATGGGTGGCGGTTTCTGCGGCCGCCGGTTGAGCCGCATCGGGGACAGTGGCACCAGCTCAGGATGGAATTCGGCGCGCAGGAGGACTGGGGCGGGTTCCAGCTTACCTATTGGATCAACGGCCCCGGCGCTGACGTGATCGTGGATGACATTCAGATCGAGCGAGTGGACCCACGGGACTTGCTCATCAAGCCGGTGGGAAAGAGGCTGGCTGATCCGGGCGCTGGCGTGGCGTTGTGGTGGGATAGCCCACAATGCAAGCTCTACCCGGGGCAGGAGCCGCCGAGTGCGCGAGGGACCGGGCTTGAGATGGCGGCGGCGGGCGGGGAGTATGAGTGTTTGCAGCTTGGGCTGCGGCCGGAGCAGGAGCTGCACGACGTGACTGTGACCTGCTCGGAGTTGAAGGGGCCGGGGGTACTGCCGGAGGGGTCGGTGTATGCGAACTTCGTGGGGCTCATTGATGTAAAGCAGGTTACCGATGGGTCCACGATTGTGGGTCCGACGCCCGATCCGTTGCTGACCGACAAGCAGCGGAATCTGCCGGGCGGTCAGACTTCGGTGGTGTGGGTGACGGTGAAGGTGCCGGCGGGGACTAAGGCGGGGGACTATACCGGGACAGTGACGCTGAGCGGGAAGGGGCTGCAGGCCGCGGTGCCGCTGAAGGTGCATGTGTTTGGATTTGATCTGCCCAAGCAGACGTCACTGCGGACGATCGCGCGTATCTGGCAGAAGCATGAGGGCTATGAGGACCTGTTTCGGCAGAATCTGGCGGATCACCGGTGCAGCGGCTTCGGTGGGCTCGGGGGACAGGTCAGCAAGGCCGTGCCGGGTAAGGATGACGTGACAGTGGACAGCTCAGGGTTGAAGGCTGCCGCTGACAATCTCCTGAGGAAATATGGCTTCACAGTATTCAATGCGCCGGGGGTCTATCTGGGTGACTGGAGCGGGCCTTACAACAAGGAGGGGAAGTGGCAGGGCTTCCAGATGTTCAGCCCGGCGTTTGACGCGGCCTTCAAGTCATACTCCAAGCAGGTGGCGGATGCGCTGCGGAGCGAGGGGATATTGCCGTATGCCATCTGGCAGATCTGGGACGAGCCGCATGACGAGTGGGTTGCCAAGTGCGCGCAGCTTGCCAAGTTGATCCGCGAGGCGGCTCCCGACGCGAAGATATACCTGACCACGGGGATCAAGGACGAACTGATTGACCTGGTGGACATCTGGTGCCTGCCGTGGCCGAGCGAGTATTTCGGCGACAAGGCGGAGAAGGCGCGGGCGCGGGGCGCGGAGCTTTGGGCATACCAGAATGAGCTTTACAGCCTGGATCGCGCGGACTCGTCGCTACGGATGCGAGGGTACCCGTGGCGGCTGCGGAAGTACGACATTCGTGGCGTGGAGTGGTGGGCGGTTAGCCAGTGGAAGAGCGACCCGTGGACGGTGGCGAACCAGTATGCGCCGCAGAATGGCGGCGGGTTCTTCCTGTACCCCACACCGGATCGCAAGGGCGCGCCGATCAACAGCATCCGGTGGGAGCTATACCGCGAGGGCGTGGAGGACTATGACATACTGACGATGCTGAAGCAGGAACAGGACCGGGTGCTGGGGGAGCTCAAGTGCGCCGACGCGCGGCTCCCGGGTGAGGCGCAGATGCAGGAGCTGGTAGGGCGAGTGGCGGAGGATACGGCGAACATCAAGCGTGATGCGGCGGCGGCGGACCTGGCGCGGCAGGAGGCTTGCCGACGAATTGAGTTCCTGCAGGCGGCGCCGAAGGCCGTGGTGGGAAGAGCGGCGACGGCGAAGGGGCAGGCGGTTGTGGTGGTGCAGGCGGAGGCAGGGGCGACGGTTACCGTGAATGGAAAGGTGTACAAAGGCGGCAAGGCGGAGGTTGCGGTTCCGGCGGGGAGGGCGGCTAGTGTGACGGTGAAGGCGGGGAACAGACAGAAGAGTCTGGTGTTGTAGACAGAAGACCTGAGGTTAGAAGATCAGAAGCCTGTGATACGCTCAGGAATTGTGTCCCCAAAAACAGCGGAGGTAGAGCATGAGACGAGGTTTTACGCTTATCGAGTTGTTGGTCGTAATCGCCATTATCGCCATTTTGGCGGCAATACTGTTCCCGGTATTTGCCAAGGCGCGTGAGAAGGCGCGACAGTCATCCTGTCTCTCCAATCTCAAGCAGATTGGGCTCGGCGTTTTGCAGTATACGCAAGACTATGATGAGCGGTTTCCAATCTATTGGCGGGATCAGATTCAGACCGATGCCTCAATGCCAGGGGCGAAGTTCACCACGAGCAGTGGCGCCGCCGGCGCAGGCGGATACAAGACGAGCTGGATGGATTTCGTGACGCCGTACATCAAGAACAACCAGGTCTTCGTCTGCCCCTCGGCGGTTTTGCAGTCGCCGACTGCGCCGTCATACGGCTACAACCGGATGGTCCACAACTCTGGAGGCACGCCGCGCACGTTGGGCGAGATTGTCCGCCCGGCGGAGATAATCCTGAACCTCGACTATGCCAGCATCTATGGCGTTTATGCCAACCCCGGCGAGTATATCCAGTTCCGGGATGGGGCGGCGACGCCAAACTGCGTTTGCCCGCACAATGACGGCACGAATGTCACCTTCTGCGACGGCCACAGCAAGTGGCTTAGCAAGAGGGACCAGGCCTTTGCTGACGCCAACCAGCTCACGAACCGCTACTGGAACCCGACGCTGTAGTAGAGGGCGGAGAGCCGAAACAGCAACGACTACGGGACAGGCCAGCAATGGCCTGTCCCGCTTGCATAGGCACAGGAAGACGGGATCGCTTGATCCTGTCTTCTTCGTTTTTGGGGGCTCACACCGCTTCCGCCGAGGGGCTGAGACGTGTCCTGAACACAGGGGCAAGTGAGATAGTCCCAAGAGACGAGGGGATGCGAGGTGAAGAGGCTGGACATGGCAACGATATACATCGCGTTTTACTCCCGTACTGGCGAACTCGAACAGATGGCGCAGGGGCTGGCGGAGGGGGTGACGTGGCAGGGCGGGCACCCGGTAATTGCCTACATACCGCCTGATCCGGATGACGAGGAGACCATGGCGGCTGATCCTGAGTGGTCGGACAATGACAAATACTGCCGGGAGAAGTATCCAATGGCCGAGCCCGAGCAGCTACTGGCGGCGGACGGAGCGGCTTTTGGGACGCCCGCGGTGCTGGGGACGGTCGCGACAGAGATGATGCGGTTCTTGTCCTCGGTCTTTGTCACACAGAAGATCGGTGGCCTGTTCAACAAGCCGGCCGGTACTTTCATGGCCGCGCGCAAGGGTGACCCGGGGCATGAGATGGCAAACTATGCCATGTGGTTGCCGCTTTCATTGCTGGGGTACACGCTGGTGGGGGTGACTGCGAACGTGCCCGCGTTGCGCCAGACGTATGATGATGCGCAGGCACTGGGAGCTTTCCACGGCGTGCTTCAATCCACCCCGGTAGGCCTGAACCGGAAGGAATGGACTACGACGCACATTCTCGGCGGACGGCTGGCGCTCCTCGCGGAGGCGTGCAAGGCTGTAGCGGGTCTGGAGGCGTTCCAGGAGGCGGGGACGCGGGAAGCCGCAAGGCACTCATGAAGCTAGAAAGAACGGAAGGCTGGTGAGGTAGAGAAGATGATGTTCCTGGTGTTGGCTGAAGCACGGGATAGCATTGTGGGCGAGGCGGTCCTGAGGCTGCGGGCTGATGTGGCCGCGGCCATCAAGCGGGTCACGGAGTCTGGGAAGATGAAGGCTGGGGGCATTCTGGGAGGGCGGCGGATGGCCTTCATGCTGCTGGAAGTCGAGACCGCCGATGAGATTCTCGAACTGCTTGGTGGCGAGATCATAGACAACATGCGTACGGATGTGTATCCCATCATCTCGTTTGAGGAGTTGGGGGCATTCTTTGCGGCGCATCCGTGGAAGTGACAGCGCCGAGACGCTTAGGGGCTACGCAGGCAATGAATGACGGCAGGAGATCTGATCTCCTGCCGTTTTTGTCTGGGAGCGCCTGCCGACCGGCAATGAAGGTTCACTGCGAGGGCGAGGAGAAGCAGACGCAGCTTGTTCTCTGATTCCGGAGGTGCCGCATGTACCGTTTCTTCCTGTTTGTGCTTGTGCTCACTCTCGCTGCCACGGTTGGGCTTGCCCAGCCGGCGATGATGATTGACGACATGGAGAATCTGTCCGCATGGAAGACGGGCGGACAGAAGGAAGCGTCGCTCAAGCCTGAGACGGTGATCGTGAAGCAGGGCAAGGCGGCGCTGAGGTTCGAGGTCAAGATCGATCACAAGGCCGATGAGGCGATCCAGGGGCAGCAGTATCCGAAGGGGTGGCCGCGGGTTGAGCGCAATCCCCAGCCGCCATTGGACCTGTCGGCGACCGGGGGCATGGCTTTCGACATCTACACGCTGTCAAGCCGCGCCGCGATGCCGGGCAATTCGCTGAATGTCATCCTGCGCGACAAGAGCGACAGCAACTGGTCGGCGAATCTTGGGGAACTCCCAATCAGGCAGTGGAAGCACTTCAAGCTGGATTTCCCGCCGAGCTTCAACCGCAGTCAGATTGTCCACTGGCAGTTTTTCCTGTCCGAGTCCGACTACAACGACGGGGACTTTGCAGCCTTCATCATAGACAATGTGCAGGGATATGCGGCGCAGCAGTCGCGGCAGTTGGTGCCGCTGGTGGAGAGTAAGCTGGCGGTTCTGAAGAAGCTGGGCAACGCGGAGGGGCTGGCGGCGGAAGTGGCGCAGGCCCGGCAGAAGCTGGCTGGCGTGGATCAGCTCGATCTGACGGCGTCGGTGGCTTTCGACCGGCAGTGCGCCGAGCTACTGGGGCGGCTTGACGCGAAGATCATGGAGGCCGGCGCGCGGAAGACGTCGAGCGACGGGTCGTATTGTGTGGGCACGGAGACGAGTCTGCGGAAGGTCATGCGGGACGATGTTTCGTTCATGCCGGGGACCTCGCTGAAGCTGGGCGTGGCCGGTAATGAACGGGAGAGCGGGCAGATAGTGCTGCGGGCGGTGGGCAAGGACATACCGAAGCTGAGCGCGGAGTGGGGGGATTTGACGGGGCCGGGCGGCGCGGAGCTGGCCAAGGATGCGGTCAGCGTGCAGGCGGTGGGCTATGTCGAGGTGCTGAAGGCGAACTATGTGCGGGACCGCGACGGCTGGTGGCCGGACCCGCTGCTGCCGCTGGACTGGCCGGGGAGCGGCAAAGCAGGGCTGGGGCCGCTGGCGACCGCGTTTGCGAAGGTCGGGGAGACGCAGCCGCTGTGGGTGACAGTGAGGTGCCCGGCGGGACAGAAGGCGGGGACCTATAACGGGACAGTGACGCTGAAGCCGGAGGGCCTGCCGGAGACCAAGGTCAGCCTGCAGGTGCAAGTGCGGGGCTTCAGCCTGCCGCTGCGGCCACGGCTGAAGACGGCGTTTGCGTATTTTGAGGGTGAGTACCGAGGCTACTACAAGCGGCCGATGACCGAGGCGCAGCGACGTGCGGTTGAGGAGCTTCTGCTCGACCACAAGCTGAACCCGATGAACCTGTATACGCCCGTGGCGTGGCCGGGGTTGGACGATGCGGGGTTCATGGAGGGCAAAGGGCTGAACGCCTACTGCCTCGGCTACTGCCCGGCAACGGTGCAGGGGTTCGGCGACCTGGCTTACTACCACTACCTGCGTGACTACCGCGGGTGGCTGCGTGAGAAAGGCCTCGACCGCGATGCGTGGCTGTACGGGTACGATGAGCCGCACTGCCGGCCGGATTGGGAGCAGCTCAAGGGCGTGATGCGGGAGGTCTACTCGCTGGTGGACGCGGTTGCGCCGGGCTTGCCGAAGGCTTCGACCACGGCAATAGTGCCGGATCTGTTCGGCGCCGTGAACCTGTGGATCCCGCAGACGATGCAGGTGGCGCGCAAGGATACTCTGGGGCGGCAGAAAGCGGGGGACCAGGTGTGGACATACGTGGCCTGCACGCCGCCGCACCCGTTTGCGAACTACTTTGTTGAGTATCCGGCGCTCGACCAGAGGGTGCTTGGGTGGCAGACGTGGGAGGAGAAGTGCACGGGGTTCTTGTACTACGCGACGAACCTGTGGCGGCCCAACTATGACGGACAGGATGCGCGCTGGCCTGAGGTGCCGTGGAACCCACGGCCTGCCAAGGACTTCGCGTTCAATGGCGACGGGCTGCTGATCTACCCGCATCCGGACGGGAGCATGTTGTCCACGGTGCGTCTGGAAGCGATCTGCGATGGGTTCGAGGACTATGACTACCTGTGCCTGCTGCGGGATGGGGCGGCGGCGTTGCGGGCGACGGGGAAGAAGATGGAGCTTGTGAAGCAGGCTGAGGCGGCGACGGTTGTGCCGGTGGAGTTGTCGAAGAGCCTGACGGAGTTCAATCACGACCCGGCGGTGCTGCTGGCGCAGCGGGAGAAAGTGGCAGAACTGGTGGAGCAGGTGAAGGTGGCGCTCGGGGAGGCGGCGTGGCAGAAGGTACTCAAGACTGAACCGGCGTTGGCGCCGCAGGCGCCGAAGGGGCAGGACGTGGGTATGGCGGCACTGCCGTATGCTTGCGGCTTCGAGGCGGCTGGAGGGCTGACGCCATGGACGAGCGGGGGCAGCTTTGGCGCGAAGGCGTCGTTCGGGGCGGTTGAGGGAGCCCAGGGGAAGGCGGGAGTCAGCACGGGGACCGGGAAAGGTTGGGCTGACTGGGAGACGCCGTATCTGAAGGTGCAGGCACCGCAGCAGGTGGCCATTCGGCTGCGAGCTAAGCCGGAGTACAAGGCTGGCACGGTGCGGGTGTTCCTGTTCAAGTATGGCGCGGACCGCCGACCACTCGATCTGGCTACGCGGCAGCAGGGGGAGTACGCGCCGGCGCTGGTGGGGTCGCTCCCGAGCACAGGGGCGTGGGAGAAGCACCGGTTCGTCGCCAGCGTGCCCGCGGGCACCGCTCTGGTGCGGGTGTACCTGCAGGCGTTTGGGCTGGATGGGTCAGTGGCGTGGGACGAGGTGTCAGTGAGTGAGTATCAGCAGGACCCGAACCAGGTTGAC
Source organism: Armatimonadia bacterium (assembly GCA_039683575.1). GTDB lineage: Bacteria > Armatimonadota > Zipacnadia > Zipacnadales > UBA11051 > JAJFUB01. The sequence continues at coordinate 8,282 of JBDKRC010000297.1, forward strand.
AGCATGGATGAGATGGGTAACTGGCGGCCGGGGTTCCCGGAGTCGACCGTCGCGCGGGAGATAGAACTGGTCCATGAGGGAGATGCGGCGTTGCGGTACACGGTCAAGGTGGACCACAAGGGCGGGGAGGAGAAGTACCCGATCGGCTGGCCGAGCCTGACGTGGAGGCCTGCGCCGGCACTGGACTTCACCGGCAAGCAGGCGCTGACGTTCTGGATATACACGACCACGAGCCGGGAGAAGCTGCCGGGGCGGCCGCTCACGCTGTCGCTGCGGAGTGAGGGCGGGGACGACTTGTCCATGCCGCTGAGCCTGGAGACAGGGAAGTGGCAGCAGGTGCGGGTGCCGCTGGCGGGCAAGCGCTTGTCGAAGGTGAACTACCTGCACTTCTTCGTTGAGGAAGCGCTGTATGCGGACAAGGATGAAGTCAGCTTCGTGATTGACGATATGCGGGTGGAGTGAAGGGCGAGGCCCGCTCAGTTGCCGCACACGCTGTCAAAGCGGGTTTGCCAGTAGTCGTAGAGTGTGTCGACCGTGGCAGCGATGCCGAGTGAACTCACGTGGAGGCACAGGCTGTACTGCCTTGCGTCCACCCAGTCCGCACCCGAGAAGGAAGCGTGATAGCGGGCCCGGTCGTGGTCGCTCTCCTCAAGCATGTCCCGGGCTTCGTCGGCAGACACATGGTACAACTCCTGTACGCGCCGGAGCCGGAAGCTCTCGGCGGCGTGGAGGAAGACACTGATGTGCCGGGGATGGGCCTGCAGCACATGGCGTCCCCCCCGGCCCACGATGATTGCGCTCTGCGCCTTGGCGATGTGCGTGATGATTGTCGACTCGACTTCACGCAGCTCTCCCTCGGTCGGGATCCTGAGTGGGGGAGGGCAGTACAGGCCTTCGGGGCTGCCAGCGGCGAAGGACGCGATTAGTGACTGCCAGAAGGTCTTGCCCCTCTCCTCCTCTTCCAGTACATCCTCAGAGACATCGAGTTGCTCGGCAGCGCGCTGGAGTATCTCGCGGTCGTAGCAGGGCATCCCGAGACGACGGGCAAGGTCGCGCCCGATGAGGGCACCGCCGCTCCCCAGTTGCCGGCTGATTGTCAGTACGCATGGCTCCAGCGGCTGCGCCGAATCTCTGCCGTTTGACATCTCCCGCCTCCAGCCTCGACGTTGGAAAGTCACACTTGCCGGTCCCTACGCCCGGCGCAATTGGCTCAGTGCTACTCCAAATGAGCCGCAGGCTTACCTTGCCCCTTCATCGGCGAGCGTTTCTCGAAGAGCAACAGCAGTGGCATGGTGGCGAGAAACACAAAGCCCATCAGCACGAAGGCATCCTGGTACGACATGATGGCCGACTGCTGGAGCACGGTCTTTTGAACGACTGACAGCGCCTGCTGCCCCGCCGTCGACGCATCATAGCCCCTGGACATGAAGAACTGCGAAAGTCCCTGCAGCCGCGTGACCGCTGCCGGATTGTAGAGGGTGATATTCTCTGCCAGCACCTGGTAGTGGCCGTCGAGACGATGGTTGATGAAGGTAGACAGATACGCAATGCCGGCGCTGCCGCCCAGTTGGCGCATCAGGTTAAACAGCGCGCTGCCCTCGGCCATCTCCCGCCCCGGCAAGCCCGCCAGCGTCGCAATGGTCATCGGGACGAAGATCAGGCCCAGCGAGGCGCCGCGCAAGATGAGCGGCCACAGTATCTGCGCCGAACCGGTCTGCGCGTCTATGGTGCGTAACATGAACATGGAAACCACCGCGCCGACCATGCCGAGCGCCGTGATGTTCCGGGGCACAGTGCGGTTGACCAGCCGGCCGGCTATAGGCATGGCAAGCGCCGTGGCGATGGCGCCCGGGATCATGATGAGGCCACTTTGCATCGCGGTGTAGCGGCGGATGCCCTGCAGAAACACCGGCAGGATGAACATGCCGCCATACAGACCGAAGCCGATGACCGTTCCGAAGACGACGCCGGCCGAAAAGCCGCGATGCCGCAACACCCGCAGGTTCAGCACTGGGTGCGGCACGCGCAACTCCCAGATGATGAACCCGATGACGCCAACGACGGCGCCGGCCGTCAGCCAGACGATCAGGGTGCTCTGGAACCAGCCCTCACGTGTGCCCTTCTCCAGTAGAGTCTGCAGCGAGCCGAGCCCAACGGCAAGCAGCAGGATACCGATGAGGTCCACCCTACTGCCATGCTGACGCTCGTACTTGGAGTCATGCATGAAGATCATCGTCAAGAAAGTGGCGAGGATGCCCACGGGGATGTTTATGTAGAAGATCCAGGGCCAGGTGAAATTGTCCACCAGCCAGCCGCCCAGAGTGGGTCCGAGTGTGGGACCGACCATGACCCCGACCCCAAAGACGGCCTGTACCATGCCCAACTGGGCCGGTGGGAAGATCTCCATCATGGTTGCCTGGGCCGTGGCCATCAGGGCCGCCCCGCCCACGCCCTGCAGCATGCGGAAGAAAATGAGCATCGGGAGGTTCCCCGCCATGCCGCAGAACAGCGAGGCGAGTGTGAACAGAGCCATGGAGCCGGCGAGGTAGTAACGGCGGCCGAAGAGATGTGACAGCCAGCCGGTGAGGGGCAGGGTGATAACGTTGGCGAGGATGTATCCGGTCGCCACCCAACTGATCTGATCGAGTGTGGCCCCGAGGTTGCCCTGCATCGTCGGGACGGCAACATTGACGATGCTGGTATCGATCATCTGCATCAGGGTACCCATCATCAGGGCGATCATGATGGTGATACGATTGCTGGAGGTGTACTCCATCCACTCCGGGCGTGGGGCCGCGGTGGGCGTTACTTCGGCTGCCATGGGGTTACTGCGACCCTGCCGAGGCCAGGTTGATGGTGGCCTTGGCGGACATCCCGCCGCGGAGGCGGTTGAGGTCTCGCTGTCCGGGGTCAAGGACAATCTTGATTGGGACGCGCTGGACAATTTTGGTGAAGTTACCTGAGGCGTTCTCGGGCGGCAGCAGGGCAAACGTCGCGCCGGTGGCGGCGGCAACGCTGTCGACCCGGCCGGCGAAAGTCAGGCCCTGCAGGGCGTCGACCCTGATTTCTGCCTGCTGCCCTGGGACTACCTTCGCCAACTGCGTTTCCTTGTAGTTGGCCACCACCCACAATCCCTCGTTCTCCACGATTGACATCAGCGGTGTCCCGGGCTGCACGAGGGCACCTATCGTGGCGCTCTTCTTGCTGACCTCGCCGGCGCGCGGGGCGTAGATACGGCAGCGCTGGAGTTTGATGATCGCCTCATTGAGGGCGGCCTGGGCCTGGCTGATCCTGGCCTGCGCCTGCGAGGCGTTAGTGCTGCTCAGGGCGACCTGCTGCGGCGTCGTCTGCGCCTGCTTGAGTTGCCCCAGCGCCCGTACGCGCTGCGCACGCGCCTGCTTCACGCCTTGCTCGGCCACTTTCGTGGCCGCGCGGGCAGAGTTAATGTCCTCGGCCACGGCATGTGCTCGCTCGCCGGTGGCACCCAGTTGTGCCTCGGCGGCAGCCACTGAGGCTTGAACCGCCGACAACCGCTGCTTGGCCGCTTCGAGGTCCGCCACGCGTCCAGCCACGGTCTGCTTCGCCATTTCCACCTGTTGCCGGGCGCTCTCCACCTGCGCCTGGGCAACGTCGTTGGCCGATACGGCGTGGTCATAGACCTGCCGGCTCGCGGCGCCTTGCCCGACGAGTACCTTATAGCGTTTCATGTCGGCGGCGGCATTGGTGGCGGTGGCTGAGGCGGCAGTTACGCTTGCTTCGGCTACGCGGACCCCAGCCTTTGCGTTGGTCACCGCGGTGGCCGCTGCCTCCACCGAGGCCTGCGCCTGCCGGAGATTGGCGCGCGCTGCCTCCACGCCCGCCTGGGCGGTCGCGATGCCGGCTTGCGCTTCACGGGTCGAGGCTGTCGACTTGGCAATGGTGGCTTGTGAAGCGGCCACCTGAGCCTCGGCGCTACCGATGCCGCTCTGGGCCTGCTCGACACCGCCCTGCGCCTGCTGGAGCTCGGCGGTGCCCGTCGCCGAGGTGAGGGAGACGCTGACGTTAGCGCCCTGCGCCGCGGCGATAGCTGCCTGCAAATTGGCCTGCGCCTGGGCGACCGCCGCGCGATAGGACGATTCGTCCAGCACCACCAACAGTTGCCCCGGCTTGACCATGTCGTTGTCATGGACGAGTACCTGGGTGATCGTGCCGGTCACCTGCGGCGCGATCTGGGTCATGTCGGAGGTCAGGTATGCATCATCAGTGGCGGTGTGGGTCTTGGCCTGCACATAGCTGCCGTGGCCCCACCACGCCCCGCCGAGTAGCAATAAAGCGAAGATGACGGGGCCTAGAAAGCGGGTGGGGCGCCTGCTCGGCGGTGCGGCAGGGGCGTCTGGGGAGGCGTCGTCGCCGTTGGCAGGCATGGCGCTGATATCCTCGGACATTCAACATCACTCTCAGTCTGTGTCAGGGGTTGCGGAGACGTCCGCCGGTGCCAGTATCTCTTGCATATGCCGAAGGCCCGCCGCAACGACGTCGACGGCCTGTGGTGTAAGTCCACTCAGCCGCTCGGCCAGCCGGGCCGCGAGGGCACGTCGTGCTTGAACCATTGTGGAATGCCCCATGGGCGTGCAGTGAAGCTGTGCGCGGCGCCGGTCCTGCGGGCAAACTTCCTGCCGCACATAGCCCTGAGCCACCAGGCCTTCCATCAGCTTGGAGACAGAAGACAGTGTGAGCCCGAGCAGTTCCGACAGCTCGGACGGTGACAAGCCGTCACGGCGATCAATGCAGGAGAGCGCCCGGAATTGCGTGTGCGTCAGGTCGGTGGGGCGTATGAGGCGGGCCTCCTCACGGATGATGGTCATGAGCAGCGGCACGACATCCATGAGCAGTTCGCCACAGGCTGCAGCCCGGGAAATAGTTGAATTATTCAACTGTTTCATGGGCGAAAGTATACTGTCGTCCGGCGAACGGGTCAAGTGCAGACATCGGTCGTGTCGCTTTGAGGAGCGCAGGGGAGGCAATGACGGCAGAGGTTGGGGGCTACGAAGGGAAGAATCAAAGAGCCAGCCCAATGGGCTGGCTGAAGAAGTTGGCGGAGAGAGAGGGATTCGAACCCCCGGAGCTTTCGCTCAGTGGTTTTCAAGACCACCGCCTTCGACCACTCGGCCATCTCTCCGCTTATATTGTTAATATAGGCATATCATCGGATGATGTCAAACCCCTACCGGAACGCCGGTGGTGCCAGAGGGTATTTCATGAGAGTTCGTCACTTGCTGCTGCTGATCGTGCTGCCGACACTTTGTCTTCCCGCGTGGAGCAAGACCATGCGCAATTACTACACTGAGGCCCGGTTGGGCGTCATGCGGCAGAATGTGGAGCAGTGCGACTGGGCGCGGGCGGAGCGGGACCGGATTATCAAGGAGGCGGACAAGTGGGCCGCCTATGACGACGAGCGGCTGCGGGAGTTGGTGCCGCCTCCGACCGTGCCGCGGGCGGCACGGGTCTCTATCAACGAGTGTCCGGTACATGGGCAGGAAGTGCTCAAAGTCGCCAGCATGTATGGCTGGAAGATGGACTTTGATCATCCGTACAAGGTTGTCTGCCCGGTGGGCGGGGAGAGCTATCCGAGCAATGACTTCAATGCGTACCTGAAGAGCGGGATGAAGGATAGGTCGCTTCTGACCGGCGAGTATGTGGATGATGGGTGGGGGTATGAGAAGAAGGCGGGAGACAAGTACAAGCATTGGTTCGTGGCCTACTATGCACACTGGATGGTGCGGAACTGGTTGCACCCGGCGCTGCAGAACCTGTCGCAGGCTTACCTCCTGACCGGGGACACGAAGTATGCGCACAAGGCAGCGCTCCTCCTGTGGCAACTGGCGCAGTATTACCCTGACTACCAGTATGAGAAACAGTCGAGCTATGGCAAGGAGAATGACCCCAGCTACCTGGGGCGGCTGCTTTACCACACGTGGGAAACGTGGACTGTGGAGCAGGCGGCGCTGACCTATGACGCGGTGTTCCCGTCTTTGGGGCAGGATCTGGAGTTGCAGAAGCTGGCCGGGACGGATGGGCCCGGGCTGCAGCGGCAGCTTGAGGACAGGCTGCTCCGGGTGATGGCGGATGACATCATCGGCGGGTCGCACCGCATCCAGGGCAACTACGGGATGCACCAGAAGGCGGCTCTGCTGGTGGCGCTGGCACTGAATGACGACACGGGTAAGGCGAATTCGAAGCAGATCGTGGAGTGGGTGTTGAAGAATCCGGCGCCGGCGGAGCTGTATACCGACGCACCGTTTGAGGACATGCTGACGAACCTGATACATAGGGACGGAGTGCCGTTTGAGTCGCCGTCCTACAACTGTGGGTGGCTAAGCGACCTGGGTGAGATCGCTGATTTGCTGGTGGAGAATGGTGTGAACTACTGGGACAACCCGCGGTTCCGGAGTATCTTCACGTCACCTGTGGACCAGTTAGTGCTGGGGAAGATCACCACACCGCTGGGGGACTCGAATAACATGTTCGCCGGGCCACTGGGGACTAGCCCGGGGTATCTGCAGCGGGCGTATGCGCAGTTCCCCGACCGGCTGGAAGCGAGACGACTGGCGGCGGCGATGGTGCAATCTGGAGGAGCATTCCCGCGCGATCTGTTCCAGCCGTACCTGGGGGAGAAGGTGAAGGCGGACGCGGCGGCGCTGGGCAAGCAGGTTGGGACGGAAAGCAGCCTGCTGGCAGGACTTGGCAATTTGACACTCCAGACGGGCTCGCCGGGGCATGAGACGGGGCTGTCGCTGTTCTATGGGCAGTACATCGGCCACATCCACTTTGATCTGCTGAACGTTGACTTCTATGCGCAGGGGCAGCCGCTGACGCCTGATCTGGGGTATCCGGAGACCGCGGACAGCTATGATCCGCGGCGGTTTGGGTTCCTGGCGCACACGGTGGTGCACAACACTTGCATGGTGAATGGGCGGCGGCAGGAGACAGGGCGCGGGCAGCTTGTGGCGTTCCATCCCGGCGGGTTCGCGCAGATGGCGGAGGTCACGGGGAACGCAGCGTATCCTGAGGTGGTGAAGGACTACCGGCGCACGGTGATGCTGGTGGAGGCCACGCCGGAGCAGGCGTACTATGTGGATATCTTCCGCGTGGATGGCGGACGGCAGCACGACTGGCTGGTACACGGGACGGAGGCGGAGTTCACCGCGAGTGTGCCGTTCGGGGCGGTGCGGGCGGAAGGGACGCTGGCGGGAGCGGACGTTCCCTATGGCAACTTCTATGACGACGAAAAGCTGAAGGAGAGCCGCTACGGGTTGTACTATCCGGCCTACAAGGGGAGTGCGTTCCAGTGGCTGCGTAATGTGCAGGAGGCGACGCTGAAGCCGACTGAGGGGGCGGCTCCCTGGGTACAATGGAAGATGAACCGGGACCCGGAGCTGTTTCCGAAGGAGTATCCACGCGGGGCGACACTGCGGTCGCACTTGGTGAGTGAGGGCGAGACGGTGTTTGCTTGCGATGGGGTGCCGCAGCGGCGGCCGAAGTTCCCGGAGAAGCTCAAGTGGGTGGTGCGGCGGCGAACGGCGGAGAATGACAACCTGCAGAGCGCATTTGTGACGGTGCATGATGGGTTCCTGGGGCAGGATGCGATCAAGTCGGTGAAGCGGCTAGCGGTGTCCCCGGCGGACGCGGTGGCGATTGAGGTTGATCTGGGCGATCG
>JBDKRC010000298.1:0-23904 GCA_039683575.1 Armatimonadia bacterium
TGCGGCTCCACAAGATGAAAGGCGCGGTATCCCAGTCCGTGCCGTCTGGAATGTGGACCGGCTTGCGAATGGGATCGCCCTCCGCAGGGGTGACTACGAACTCCTGGTGGTGCTGCATGGTCACCACACGGTCCCCGACCTGCCACCCGCTAACCTCCGCACCCACGTCAGCGACAGTCCCTGCCACCGCATAGCCCAGATCGTGATTCGGCCACTTGTTTGGCGGGTCAATGGGCAGGCGTCGCACGCGGTTGAGCTCTGATCCCGGGCTGATGAGCGACCGCACGGTCTTGATCAGCAAGTCTCCGGGGCCCATCTCCGGCATGGGCACCTCCACAACAGCCACCTTGTCCGGTTCGGGAGAGATGATCTTCTTCATGTGGCACCTCACCGTAGGGGCGAACCGTGCTCCGCCCGTCTCTGCTGATAGACACGCGGGCGGACCACGGTCCGCCCCCACCACCGACCCATTCTCTCCAACCACCATCTCTTCCTTCCGGACAGGTTTCACCCCCGCCTTCGGAGAAATCTCACAGCGCAAGGAGAGCATCTCTTATGGACAAGCAAGTCGCGCAGCCCCAAGTGCAGCATAATCCCTGCGAAATGATGCAGTGGTGGCTGCGGCACCCGGAAATGCTGCTCGGACGGCTGATTCTGATGGTTCTCGTACTGGCGCTCGCCATCATTATCTACGCGCTGGTTCGGCGGGTGCTGCGCCGCCTGCAAAGAGACCTTACCTTGCGGGGCGCCGAGGGCCCTGCCGCTCAGCGCCGCCGCGCCGCCCGCAGTCTCACCGTCATCTCCCTGCTGGGCAGCGTTGCCAAGTGGGTCATCTTCCTCAGCGCCATCATCTGGATCCTGGCCATCGGCGGGATGAACCTGCTGCCGGTGCTTACCGGGGCCGGCATCGCCGGGCTCGCTATCGGTCTGGGGGCGCAGTCGCTCATCCGCGACTTCTTCAGCGGCTTCTTCATGATGCTGGAGGGACAGTTTGCCGTGGGGGACTATGTCACCATCAACGGGATCTTCGGCACGGTTCAGGAGGTCGGCCTGCGGGTCACGGTCCTGGCCGATCCGACGGAGAAGTTGCACTATCTTCCCAATGGCGGCATCACGACCGTCGCGGTATGGGATGAGCCCCGGCAGGGGTATGGCCTGCAGTTGGAGCTAATGCGGGCCGGTCAGGTGGACCTCGCGGCGCAGACACTGGGGCGCGTTCTGGAGGATGTGCGGGCCGATTTCCCGCGGCAACTGCTGGCGTTTGAGACACCGTCGGGGCAGGTGCGCGAGGATGGCACGGGTTCGGTGCGGGCTTTGTTGCAGGTGTTTCCCGACCAGGGGTGGGTGGCACAGGAGGAACTGCCCGCGCGGCTCTTGGCCCGGCTGAAGCAAATCGGCGTTGAGGTGGGGGAGGAAGTCAAACCCCGCGTGCATGCGGATCTGACGGCGTAGTCGAGGGTGGCCTCATCTGTGCCAGGCCGCTGAGCAAGCGGAACACAGTAGCAGATAGCTCAGCGGGTCGTCAGGGTCATCATCGTTCAGTGTCTGAACCTCCCACGTCGCCCCCTGCTGTTCCCAGTGGAGCATCTTACTGCACCGCCCATTGTGACCGCAGCATCTCAGATTGCACTCGCACCGGCCACCAGACCGGATGAAGGCCTGGCTGATCACTCGCTCCCTGGCCGCCATTGAGACCCTCCCTCCGGTGCCGGCGCGGGCTCTCGGAGACGGTAAAGTGCGATGGGCTACGTTCACATTCTCCCCGAAAAATCTCGGCAAGTCAATCGATCTTATTGTATATTATAGAGCAAAATTACCTCAAGTTGTGTACAAGTTACCCCAACTCGCTGTGCTTCTGACGCGCCACGATGTACTCCTGGCGTTCCGCAGCCTGCCGCACGAAATAGTCGGAATACCCCGCCACCCGCACCACCAGATCGCGATGCTTCGCCGGCTCAAGCCTCGCTGCCTCAAGCTGCTCGGAGGTGACCGCCGATAGCTGCAGTTGGATGCCGCCAAGGGCGAAGTAGGTGCGGATGAGCTGCACAACCGCCCGCCGCCCCTCTTCGTCCTCCAGCAGCTTCGGCTCAAACTCAAGCAGTAGCGAGCCGCCGTTGGCCAGCCCGCTCGTGTCAATCTTTGCCGCGGACTTGATCGCGCCGGTTGGACCTCGCATCCCGCGGCCGACCGTTGGGTCCATCGAGTGGCTCATCATCTCGCCATGCCGCCGGCCGTCGGCCGAGGCTGCCACCTGGCGTCCGTGATCCACGTGCTGCCAAAAGCTCCACAGCCCCAGGGCAAACGGGCCGCCGCGCGCGTTGGTATACTGCGCGATCTCCCCTTCCAGTGCTCGTACCATTGCCACTCCGAGGTCATCGGCCGCCGGATCGTCATTGCCCCACCGCGGCGCAAGCTGCGCCATACGCTGCCGCAGGTCCTCATGGCCGGCCCAGTCGTTGCGCAGGATGGTCACGAGGTCCGGCAGAGACACTTCGCCATCCTCGTACACGAACTTGCGAATGGCGCACAGCGCGTCCACGCACGTCCCCAGCCCAAAGGCCTGAAAACCGCTGAGGTTGTAAAGCGCTCCCCCTTCGGTGAAGTCCAGCCCCTGCTCGGTACATCCCGCGATCAGCGCCGACATCATCGGCCGCGGGTTGAGGCGCGCCTTGATCTCCTCGCCGCGGTTGGCGTCCGCAACGCGTTGAGCCACCTGATGCTTCATCTGGGCGATGAAAGCCCGCCACAGGCCGTCGAAACTGCCGACGTTCGCGGCTCCTCCGGTCTCCGGGCCGCTCTTGCCGCTCTCCATGAGCGGCTTGCCATCGCCCAACGCCAGCTCCAGCCAATCCTGGAAGCAGACATACCCCGGCCAGGAAGCCGACCGGAAGTACCCCTTGCCGCAGATAGTCGGCTCGTGGCAGCCGATCAGGCCATACTCGCGGGCGTCCTCGAGCGGAATCCCCTTAGTCTGCAGCGCGGGCACCATCTGGTCATCGTTGTAGAGCTGCGGCATATAGCGCCCGAGGCGCATCGTCTCGAGGATGTACAACACATAGTCATCCGGCGTCTCGCGACAGACGCGGGTCGCCAGCGACGGGCCGACGTTGCGAAGCTCGCGCGTGACCTGCTGCATGAGCCAAGACAGCTCGTTGACGCCCTCGCCGCTCCCCGCCGTCACCCCTCCCAGCGTCACCGTCTGCACATGCCCGATGCCGCCGCGGACGTTCTCGTAGAACTTCACCCAAAGGCAGCCAATCAGCTCCCGCGCCCGGTCGTCGTCCAGCCGCCCCGCCTCGCGGTCGGCGAGATAGAACGGGTAGAGGTACTGGTCCATGCGCCCCAGAGAGAAGGCCACGCTCTCGCATTCGAGGTAGATGGCCAGATGGGTGAGCCACAGGGCCTGCAAGGCCTCGTGAAAGGTCTCGGCCGGTTGCGCCGGGACCTTGCGGCAGATGCGCGCCAGCTCCCTCAACTCCGCCTTGCGCTCCGGGTCACTCTCCGTCGCTGCGAGCCCCTCGGCCGCCTCCGCATGGCGTTCGGCCAGACGCAGCGCCGCGCGGCAGGCCACGAGCATGCTCTCGATGACTTCCCGGCCATGCTCCCCTTGCACGTGGGAGGGCTCTCCAGAGCCCGACAGCCGCCCCTCAAGCTCCGCAATGATGGCGAGAAAGCCGTCATTCAGAGCACGCGGGTAGTCGGCGATCATGTACCCCGGCTCCGCCGATCCCGCCTCGATGGCCTCCAGATGCTCCGGATAGCCCTGCACCGTCCGCGCGCCGATGATCAGCTCATCGGGTGCGATATGCAGGGGCATCTCCTCGACCACGGCCTCCAGCGCCCGCGCGATCTGCAGGCGGCGAGGCTGATCGGCGGTCTCGACAAAGACACGCTTCACAATGGCGCCCCGGTCCGCTGCCGGGGGCCACTGCCCGTCCTCGGCACGCTGTACCAGCCGCCGCAGCCGGGCGCTGATTGTCCAGTCCTGGTCTATCTCCATGGCCCCAGATTACCTCCACCGATGGACAAATACAAGCGACGCCTGGGACCAGATCGGCCCCAGGCGTCGCGTTCTCTCAGAATCGGGTGATGCCTACCGCCGCAGTTGTAGCGGCGTCAGCGCGGACGTCTGCTGGCCGTCGCTCCCCCTCGCCTCCACCCGCACCAGGTAGGTGCCTGCCGGGACCTTGCTCCCGCTGTTGCTTCTGCCATTCCACACCAGCGAACTCACGCCCGCGGGCAGGTTCTTCTCCGCCAACTCCGCCACCACGCGTCCGGCGATGTTGCAGATGACCGTCCGTACCGTAGCTGCGCCGCTCAGGTTCACCGTCACTTGCGCCCCTATCGCCGTCGGCACCGCGGCCACCGTCACGGCTGAGGCCCCGGCCGCTCCCGCCGTCTGGAAGTTGTACTCCTCAGACCAGCCGAGCACCCGGCCGCCCGTGCAGGTGATGCCACTGGCCAGGCGCACCCGGTACGAGGTGTTCGCAAGCAAGGGCCTCGTCGGGGTGAAGCGCACCTTCACGTTCGGTGTCACCCACTTCGCCGAGCCGTGGACCAGAGCCCCGCCGCAGTACACCCTCAGCCGCTGGTTGACCGCTAGCTGGTCCACAGGCCACTTGAAGGTGAGGTAGATGGGACTGCTCACCGCCGCGTTGGTGGCGTCAACGGCCGGGCTGATGCTGCTGACCATTCTGACGATCTTGACCTTCTTGTGCGCCTTCCAGGCGCTGTAGTCGGTCCCGTCAAAAGCCCGCGCGCGCACCTGCCAGATATCGCCGAAGTTGACCTTGTCGGCTGACAGCACCTTACCCGGGTTGTCTGCCCACTTCGTGAGATACTCGCCAGTGGCGCTCAGCTTGACCCACTGGTACTCATAGCTGATCTCGTCGCTGTCAGCGTCGGTGCTGTCGTCGGTCGCACCGGTGAGGTCTTCCTTGCCGGGAACCGCCGGGCTGATTGTGACCCAGGTCGGCCGGGTCGGCGCGGCGTTCCCAATCGTGACCTCCTGCGGCGCCGTCCAGGCACTGTTCAGGTCGCCATCGGTGGCGCAGGCATGGACCATCCATCTCTCGCCCCTGTGCAACGTGGCGCCGGTCAGGATGCCGTCGGTGCTGTCATAGCCCCAGATGATGGGAACCCGCGAGGCATCCTTAGTCGAACTGGTAAGCGGGGGCACGAGCGCCCACTGGTACTTGTAGCTGACTGTGTCCCCGTCCGGGTCAGCGCCGCCGCTGACCGCTGTGGCCTGCAACTGGCTGGCGGCCGAGCCCGGGGATGGGGTCGCCACGATCGAGACCGAGGCCGGCGCTGGCGGCGCAAGGTTGGTCAGCCATTTCAGCACGCTGTGCATGACGGCAGTGCGGTCCGTGGCGTTGTTAATGGCCTCAAACCCGAAGCCAAAGTAGACGACCCTGTAAGTGCTGGTATCAACCCGCAGCCCGGCGGTACCGCTGCCGTTGATAGCGCGAGTGCTGAAGCCCTGCACGCGGCTGGCCTTGGCCGCGGGCGACAGCTTCACGGCCTGCCGTCCGCCCGCCCGCTGTGTCACCGGCGGTGCGCCGGTGTAGTAGCTGAAGCAAGCCACCGCGCCATTGATGGGGTTGATCTCATCGCAGTAGAGCTGGTTGTTGGCGCCGTCGCCTCCGGTGACGGTCAGCGTGCTCCCGGCCCAGGCGTTGCTGACTTGGTCGCTGACAACGCCGCGCAGGGTAGTAATCCCGGTGACGTCCTGCACCCATTGGGCATGCAGATAGTTGGAGTAGAACCCGGTGCCATCGGCCGCAATGTCATAGCCTATGTCCTGTCCGGTGATGAACAGGCGGCCGCCGGCATTCAGAAAGCTCGTGAGGAGCGACTGATCAGAGGCCGTCAGCGTATCCTCGTAGCCGTCTCCAATGTACCAGATGACTGCCTTGTTGGCTCCAATGTAGTCAGCCAGCAGCGCCCCGGAAACCGCGCCATCCGTTGCCACGGTCCACTTCGTGTATGCCTTGCCTGCCGCGGTGATCGCGCTCTCGTAGTACGGGCTATAGAACTGGTTGGGGTCATCGCTAATCAGCAGGATGGTGGGCAGGACCTGGTAGCTGATGGTGTCGGACACCGCCGTGCCCTCGCCGTACATGTTACGGGCCTGGGCATAGACCGTCTTGGTGCCAAGTGCCAGGCTCAGCGTCCACGACTTCGTGGGGTTCCACGCTTCCCAATCTGTCCAGCCGGTGGGCGAATCATTGGCAAAGCGCATCTCGCTCGGCGTCCCACCGCCGGTGGAAGTGAGATTCAGAGTGACTGCGGAACTGCCCGTGCTGCCTACGCCGCTGTTAATGGCCAGGGATATCTCCGGAGCAGTATTGACGCTGACCGCGATGTCGGCTGTGAGGAACGGGCCAGCCGGCATGATATTGCTCACCGCCACGTTTGTCGCCACGCCGGCATACGAGTTGCTGTTGCGAAGGCCCGTTCCATTGAAGTACGAGGCCGGCGGCGGCCCACCGAATACGTCTCCCGCATCGCCACGGTTGATCTTGTGCTCCAGATTCCATAGCTCGTCGGCCTGCTCCAGGGCCACTTTGTAGTGAGAGGCGGAGGGCATCCCCGCCCACCATTCGCTGTCATTGTTGGACTTCGCCTCGTCAATGTGCCAGACGCACAGCCCCGCTGCCGGCAGGTATGTATCAAAGCCTGTCTTCTGCCGGTTCTCTACCAGGAAGTACTCGTTACCCATCGCTCCGTTGGTCCAGAGTCTGAGGCAGACAGGCGTGGTCTCGGAGTCGGGGATTGGCATGCCCGTCGCGTTCATGGTGGGGATGATCGGCATGCTCCAGCCAAGCTGAATCTTGCTCCAGATGTCCAGGTGCGACGGCGTTGCCGCGTGTTCGCCATCGCCGCCCCATGAGCCAGAAGCCATCAGGCTCCAGTACCCAACCCCGCTCGAGGTGTAGTCCGTATCATACAGGTCCGGCAGGCCCAGAACGTGCCCGAACTCGTGGCAGAAGACGCCAATCTCCCCGTCCTCGGGCTCGATGCTATAGACATAGACAAACTTGCCGTCCTTGGCCCGTGGGTTGATGGACCACTTGTGTGACCAGATGTCATTCACGTCGCCGGTATACTCCGCCCCCGGACCCGCGTGGACCACAAAGAGAGCATCTACATAGCCATCGCCATCGTTGTCGTAGTTGGCGAAGTTCACGTCCGCATCGGCGGAATCAACAAGGTCCTCTACGAGTTTCTGGCAGTTGTTGGGGTACGGTGACTCGTCCCCGTAGTGGCCATTCACATAATACGCATACGTCTGCGGCGCGCGGTACCAGTTCGAGGCGCCTCCGGTGACGGCGCCCCCTACGCTGAAGGAGTTGTGTGACACTTCCTTGTAGTAGTCGTTCATGCTCCCCGTCGGGTACGTGCCGGTGCTGAAGAGCATGTTCGTGTAGTGAGGCGCGGCTGCCGCTCCGGGGTACACCGTCGGGGTGTTGTCTGAGAAATCAACCAGCAGCACCAGCGCATTCCAGGTGCCTGCTACGCGCTGCGAGGCCTTTTCGGCCGCGAGGCTACGCATCTGCAGCGGCGAACGTCCCGGCTGGTCAATCCCAGCGCCGCGCTTGCTCTGCCGCTCGCGCAGTCTCGCCATGGCTTTGTCATCCCGCAGCAAGCGCGGGTGCGGTGATACCAGTTCCTTTTCGCCGTTCATCCGGGGCAGGCTGGCAGTGGGCATCTCCCCGGTCACATGCCGAAGCGACCCCGTGCGGGTGTCGTACACATCGAGACCGACTTTCGTCACGTCCCCTGCCGTCGCCGGCGCGGCCTGGGCCATTCCCGCAAACGTCACAATCGAGCACAACACGAGGCAGATCAGGGGTACGGCCCGGGTACAACTACGCATGACAATCCTCCAGCAGATACAATGGTGCCCGTATCAATACAGGCGGCCTAACAACCCAGGCTTGGCTGATGCTAATGAGGTAACGTACCGTCGGGGTTGGACACACTTACTTCCAACGATGGGAGAAACGAGGAAACTCCTACCCAGGCCGAGTCCCCGCTACCCTACGGCAGCGGGGACTCCTTGGAACCCTCGATCAAGACCATGAGCAACCCGGTGCTACCGCTTCAGTGTGACTACCTTAGTCGCTTCAGTGCTCAAGTACGGCGGCACGTTCGCCGATAAGTACAGCGTCAGATCATTCGTTACGTCTTCTACCGACAGACACCACACGCGGCCTTGCTGCTCCGGCGTGGCCTGCGCGGGCATCTCAGTAAGCTTCCCGAGGTCGCCCGCAAGCTGCGCGGCCAGTGTGCCATCCGGCGCGTACAGCGACAGCTTCCCGCCCCGCCCCGCCGCCTGGCCATCGGCCTTCACAAACAGGCTGAACTTGTCAACGCCAGCCGGCACATGGAAGTACATCCGCCCGAACTCGCCGTTGACGACGAGGGGATGCTCTTTCGAAGCCAGGAACCCGCAGGGCTGGCCAGTGGTGACCGCGACGTTGTGCGAGTTTTGTCCCGACTGCGCCAGCACCAGGTAGACCCCGTCCGCCTGTGGCGTGAAGGTCACGTCCTGGCTCTCGCCGGCCTTCATGTGCCCCTCTTTGAGGAGCGTCTTGTCCGGCCCCAGCACGATCCACTGCGTCCCCGACCGATAATTGGCCAGCTTACGGTTGGTAATCTTCGCCGTAACCGGCTCGTTGGCCTTCCCGATGACAAACAGCGGGTTGCGGTACCGCAGGCGCGGCGCGGTCACCGGCCCCATCGAATGCGGCGCGACGTCGGGTGAAGCCACCAGCGCCTCGATCTTCAGGTCCCCCGCCGTCAGCACCGGCATCGGCGGCTCAAACTCCCTGATCTTCAGCCCCGACACATACTTCCCGCCCGAGGCCGCCCACTTGGTGAGCTCCGCATTGGCGACGCGGATTGCCTCCCAGTACCGCTCCAGCGGCTCGCGGAGCTGATACCCCGGCAGCTTGCTGACGTCCTCCAGCATACTCTCCAGCGTGTAGATCCAGTACCCGGAGGAATTGACAGCACAGGTGTAATACTGTTCCGCAAGGTTCTCGGCGGGGAACTGCTGTTGCCACAGGCCCGGTACCATCAGCACGTGCGCAGGCAGCGCCGCAAAGGTCTTCTGCTGCTGCAGCACATAGTCAGTGTAGCCGGGGCTGTAGGTGCTCTCGGAGAAGCCCACCACCGGGTGCGTCTCGGTCCCCAGCCCCATCGCCATGGCCCGGTTGAAGACCAGCGGATAGTCCAACAGCAACACGCCAAGGATGAAGTCCGGGTTCTTGGCATGCACGTCGCGCTCGATCTTCTGGCTGTATTCCTTCACGCGGTCGGTATAGTGCTGCTCGAAAGCCTTCTCCAATCCCTGTTCCTTGAGCCAGGAAGCGCGCTGAGCCGCCGCGAGGTCCGCGGGAATAGTCCGGCCCACCTTTGCCCCAAACTCGCGCATACAGTCCGCACAGTAGCACAGGTTGGTGAAGCAGGTATGGTCGGCGCCATACATCTCCGGGTCTATGATCGCGCCGCTCAGCCCCAGTTCCCCGGCATGTTCGGCCAGAAACACCGCGCGGCCATATATGTACTTGCTCCAGAACGCCTCATCCAGCGGGCAGGGCGTCCGCTCCATGGTATCCCCGGCGGCAGTAACCTCCCGCCGGTCACTAAGCAGAGCCTCCGCACCCCCGCCACGGAAGTTGTAGACAGGCATCAAATGAATGCCCAACTGCCGGCACTTATCGCCCCAGTCGCGCAGCAGCTTGATATTGGCCTCAGTAGGAGGAGCCTGCAACCCGCCAAACTTGGGCATAAGCAGGTTAAGCCCGGCCTCCTTGGCCTTGCTCAGCCCATCATTGAGATCACCGGAGGAAAGATAAGCCCCGCGAATCCGGTCACGGGTGATCCAGTCGTAGGGCTTGGCGGGCGCGGCGTGAAGAGGTCCAACTAACCCGAACAGGATTTGGAGCGAAACCAGAACGTAACGCATTTTGAGTCCAGCCTCCCTTAAGTGTTACAGCGCGCCTGCCTCCAGCCATTCATCTAGGGCCGTTTCATTGCACGCCCAATGCCTCGAAGCTCATCATAGATGCCCTCGAGCGTCTTCCCTATGTCGTGTATGTTCTTCCGGTTGATGGAGCGAATATCGCCATAGATATTCAGGTCTATGACGTACTCCTCGTGGTACTTCGACGCAGGAGAACCTATCTCATCGGCGTAATCAGATGCAAGCGTCCATAGTAGAAGCGGCGAAGGTGCCTCGGCGAATAAGCCGCGAGGCACAGTCATCAGCATCCGAATTTCGGTGCCGGGTGCCATATATGGTATCCCCTGCTGCCCCACCACCGAATCTACGAAGTCAAGGTTATCAAAGAGCTTTAGCGGAGGCTCAACGGACAGACGTACATCCCGGGCGGCGCTGTGCCCCCGGTTCGCTATGATCAGTTCCCACAGACCATCATATTCTGCGTGTATGACAATGTACGGTCGGCTCTGCAGAATACGAGCACGCTTCATCTCTTGAACAGCATCGGAGTTAGCTCTGGCCATGTTGAAGCTGGCCCTCACGTATGCGATAACGACGAACAGAGTGAAGATCTGCACCCCGAAGAGCGTCCATTGCGCGGGAATAGGCAAGTCGTTCATATGTTTCCTCCCTGGCATCTGCCCTGTTCTCTACCCCTCCGCTTCCTCCTGCAACTCCTTCAACAAAAGCAGCGCCTCCACCGGCGTCAGCGTGTCCACGTCCACCTTCTTGAGCTTCTCCACAGTCGGGCTTGGCGCGGCCTCGAATAGCTGTAGCTGCACCGTCGGCGCGATCTTCTTCGTGCTCTCCGCGCTCGGCGCCACTGCCAGGTCGTCCTGCTCAATCGTCCGCAGGACCTCCTTGGCGCGCTCGATGACCTCCTGCGGCAGCCCCGCCAGCCTCGCCACCTGGATGCCGTAGCTGCGGTCGGTGCCGCCGTCGGCGATCTTGCGCAGGAACGTGACGCGGTCGCCCTCCTCCCGCACCAGCACCCGCAGGTTCTTCACCCTCGGCAGGATCTCCGCCAGCTCGTTCAAGTGGTGGTAATGCGTCGCAAACAGCGTCTTCGCGCCGATTTGCTTGATGATATACTCCGCCACCGCCCACGCAATCGAGAGCCCGTCAAAGGTCGAGGTACCGCGCCCGATCTCGTCGAGGATGATCAGGCTGCGGTCGGTGGCGTTGTGCAGGATGTTCGCGGTCTCGGTCATCTCGACCATGAAGGTAGACTGCCCCGTCGCCAGATCATCACTGGCCCCGACGCGCGTAAAGATGCGGTCTACCAGCCCCAGCCGCGCCGATGAAGCCGGGACAAAGCTTCCCATCTGCGCCATAAGCGCAATCAGTGCCACCTGCCGCAGATAAGTAGACTTACCGGCCATGTTGGGCCCGGTGATGATCATAAGCTGGTTGCTATCGCAATCCAGCCGCACATCATTGGGCACAAACGGCTCCTCCCCGGTCGCCCGCTCCACCACCGGATGCCGCCCCCCCACAATCTGCAACTCATGCCCCTCGATAATCTCCGGCTTGCTGTATCCATACTCCACCGCCGCCTGCGCCAGCCCGCACAGCACATCCACCTGCGCCAGCGCCCGCGCCGTCGCCAGCACCCGCTCAGACTGCTCGGCCACCGTCGCCCGGACCTCGCAAAACAGCTTGTGTTCCAACTCCTGCGCCCGCTCGTCCGCCCCCAGCACCTTGCTCTCCCATTCCTTCAACTCCGGCGTAACATACCGCTCGGCATTGGTCAGGGTCTGCTTGCGGTGGTAGTCCTCGGGCACGAGGTCCTGGAAGCTGCGCGTCACCTCGATGTAATAGCCAAAGACGTTGTTGAATCCGATCTTCAGGTTCTTGATGCCCGTCCGCGCCCGTTCCTGATCCTGCAGCGCCGCAATCCACTCCCGCCCATGCGCCGCGGCATAGCTCAACTCATCCAGTTCCGCATTGAAGCCCTCGCGAATCAGCCCGCCCTTGGTGATCTCAACCGGCGGCTCATCGGCGATGGCCCGCGCCAGCAGGTCGGAGACGTCCCCCAGGTCATCCATCTGGACATGTAGCTGCGCCAAGAGCTCCGCCGTCTCGCCCTTGCCCGAAAGCTCCTGCCGCACCTCCGGCAGCCGCGCCAGCGACAGCCCCAGCGCCCGCAGGTCCCGCGCATTGGCCGTCCCCGCGGTAATGCGGCTGGTGAGCCGCTCCAGATCATAGATGCTGCGCAGATGCCCGCTCAGCGCGTCCAGCAGGATGGTATCCTGCACGAGGTTCTCAATCGCGTCGAGCCGCTGCTCAATCTGTCGCCGGTCGAGCAGTGGCTGGACGATCCACGACCGCAGGAGCCTGCTCCCCATCGGCGTCCGCGTCTTGTCCAGAAGCTCCACCAGCGTAGCCTGCTTGCCTCCCCGCAGCGACTCGATAAGCTCCAGATTCCGCCGCGTCGTCGCATCAATGACCATGAATTGGTTGGTCGAGTACACTGAGATGCTCGCAAGCCTCGGCAGCGCCGCCATGTGCGTCGCCTGCAGATACCGCAAAGCCTGCGCCGCCGCCCCTGTTGCGGCAGAGAGCCCCTCCAGCCCATACCCCCGCAGCGAATCCACGCCAAAGTGCTTGCAGAGTTGCTCCGCAGCCGACAGGAACACCGGCTCATCATCCTTGAGCGAGGTCACAATGGCCCCGCCCAAGTCAGGCAAAGCCCCCCGCAGCGGATCGTTCTCCCGAATAATGACCTCAGCCGGCCGCAGGCGCCGGACTTCCTCAACCACGGCAATCAACAGCGGATCCGCCTGCGGGTCGAGGGGCAACGCCTCCGGCCGGGTCGTGTCCGGCTGTAAGGCGGGGGCATGTACCCCGCCGCTCTGGTGGTCGGTGATAACGGCCGGCGGGGTACGAGCCCCCGCCCTACAGTCAACTTCCGTAACCAGGAAATCCCCCGTCGAAACATCCACCGCCGCGATCCCCGCCGCCTTCCCGTCGCTATGAATCGCGACCAGAAAGTTGTGGTCGTCCTCGGGCAGTAGCTCATCCTCGGTCAGCGTCCCCGGCGTCACGACCCGCGTGACCTGCCGCTTCACGAGCCCCTTGGCTGCCCGTGGGTCTTCCATCTGCTCGCAGATTGCGGCGCGGAAGCCCTTCTCGACCAGCAGGCGCAGATAGCGGTCCAGCGCGTGATACGGCACGCCGCACATGGGAATGCGCTTATCGCCGGCATACTTGCGCGCGGTCAGGGTCAGGCCCATCTCCCGCGCGCCGATCTCGGCGTCCTCGGCAAACATTTCATAAAAGTCGCCCATGCGAAAGAGCATCAGGACGTCGGGAAAGTCCCGCTTGGCCTGCGCCCACTGGCGGTACATGGGCGTCAAATCGGAATCCTTGGGGGGCAAAGAGACGAACCTCCGGGGCAGATGATACTACTGCTATTGTAAGTACTGGACCGGGCAGGTCAAGGGGCGGCTAGAAATGTGAAGAAATACGGAAGGAAGATGGTAGGTCTTTGGCGAAGGCTCCGGTACGTAACCCAGTCGGCAGGGAGGCGCATTCATGAAACACGGCTTCACTTTGATCGAACTGCTGGTTGTCATCGCCATTATCGCTATCCTCGCAGCCATCCTCTTCCCTGTCTTCGCCAAGGCCCGCGAAAAGGCCCGCCAGAGCTCCTGTCTGAACAACGTCAAACAACTCAATCTGGCGATCCTGGGATACGTCCAGGACTATGACGAGTTCTTCCCCTTCTTCAACCTCTACATGCCCTACACAATCCCCGGCGTCGTCTGCCCCTCCAGCCACGTCTATCTGCACTGGTTCGACGCTATCACCCCCTATGTCAAAAACAACCAGGTTTTCCGCTGTCCGAGCAACCCCAGCGATTGGATAGGCTATGGCAAGAACTTCACTCTCGGGTACTGGGGCAAATACCCCGGCCGCGTTGGCCCCGCATATGATGGCGTCACCCTCGCCTCCGTCAACTACCCCGCGTCTGTGGCGCTGATTGCCGACAAGCGGTGGCTTTCCAACAATAATCTGTGCTGCATGTCCTGCATGGGCTGGGAAAAGAACGACCAGACCACGCTGCCGCCGCCCTCCCCGGTGGGGGCCGTGACCGCGGGGAACAAGTGTCTGCACAACGAGGGCGTCAACGTCGGCTTCGTTGATGGCCATGCCAAGTGGTACAAGGGCGGCACCTTCGGCGACAATGCCAACGGCGTGCACTGGACGCTGCGATAGGCGGGCTAGTCCCACACCTGACACCCGTGCGGTTCACCTTTGGCAAGTCTCGTTGTGAAATTCTGGCGTAGAAGGAGACCCCCATGTACAAGCGCGGATTCACACTGATCGAGCTTCTGGTGGTCATCGCGATCATCGCCATTCTGGCCGCGATCCTCTTTCCGGTCTTCGCCAAAGCCCGTGAGAAGGCCCGCCAGGCGTCATGCACGAGCAACATGAAGCAGCTTGGTACCGCCTTCGCGATGTACCTGCAGGACTATGACCAGACGACACCGATGTGCCGCTACACCGGCCCCGCACCCGTGCAGGACCCCAACAACACAGCCGCTGTCACTATCTGGTACACTTTCCCGGAACTCGCGATGCCGTATATCAAGAACTGGCAGATCCTCACGTGCCCAAGCCAGGGCTCGGCTATCATCTACAGGGGGTCGGCGCCCGGCAACATCCGCGTCTATAGCTACGGACGGCAACTGGGCTTCTTCCTTGGCGACAAGCCTCTGCAGCCGTGGAGCATCTCTGAGGCCCGCATCGAACTGCCTGCCGAGACCATCAACATGCAGGAGTCGGATGGTTGCGGGCGTCCTGGGCCACGGAGCATCAACTGGCCCGGACCGAACGCAGGCGTGCCCTGGGCCAATGACACCTACGCCCCAAGCACGCGCCACAACGACGGCTCCAATTTCCTGTTCTACGACGGACACGTGAAGTGGTCTCGCCCGAACGGCATGCCCGCCAAGTACTGGTCGATTGAGAACGACTAACGCCTGAACCCAGGCTTCGGGTGACTCAAGCAAAAAGCGGGCACTCCTGTTACGGGAGTGCCCGCTTTTCTCTTTTGTTACCCTGATGAAGCCAACCGCTCAGTACCCGGGCGATCCGCCGGTATTCCGTGGTGTCGTAGGCTTGGCCGGTCCCCTTTCGCTCGTGCCAGTGCGATAGTCGCCCGTCGTGCCGGTGCGGTCTGTGGTGACCACTGTACCGACCCGAATCGCGCCTGCCATGCCTGTGCCCGTGGTCGTGCCGTCACCCGGATCGCCATGGAAGCGGCAGTGATAGTACCACACGGTGCCTTCGGATGCAGTTGCCGGAATAGTCCACGAGTACGATTCCCCCGGCTTCATGCCGTTGGGGTACCGCTGATCAGAATTCGGTGCCGCCGCCAACATCACGTCGGCGGTCACGGTATGAGTCCGGGTGTCGTTGTTGACGAAACTGATGGTCGTTCCGGCCGGAGCCACCATCTCTCGCGGGGCGAACGCATTCGCCTTCATGCCCACAGTGTTTTGGGGTAGCGCCGTCGCCGTCGTCTCTTGCGTATAGCCAGTTGGAGTAGCGCGTCGGCCGCAGCCACATAGGGCGACCAGTGCCAACACCACCCCCAGCCCCACCATTCCCCAGTTCATCCTGTGTTTCATCTCATCTACCTCGCATGTGAAGCTCAATGCGAGTGTACATGAGCGTTCGCGCCTGCGAAATCAGGACAATCCTTAAATCGCGGTTCGCTTATGCCCGGTCAGCGAGTGACCTCGACCTTCGCCGTGGCGTGGGCATAGTCCGCCTGCGCGAGGTCCCTGACCGACGGGATGGTGGCCATCTCGGGGCCGTGTATGTAGTAAGCAACCGTCGCGGGCGTCTGCGTCGGCCCCTCAAACCCCACGGCTGCCTTGTTACCCCCATCCCAGTAGGTCATGTACTGGTACGGCGTGACCGCGGCGTTCACTATCGCGTAGCCCTTGCCGTGGATGACATACCAAAGCGGCTTCGCATTCTTCCCCGCGATGCCCTCGGCGTCCCCCTTGCCGTCCACGGCGGCGGTCAAGCCCTTATCATCCAGATACGTCCCATCGGGGATGACATGCATCCGGCTCAGGTTGCCGAAGCGGTCATGGGCGAGGGTACTGACCAGGAAGTGGTCGGGGAAAAGCGTGTAGAGCTTGTCGTAGAAGTGCCCTCCCGCGAGCTTCTTCTTAACCCGGATCTGCGTGCACACTGGCCCGTCGCTGACCACCTCGAAGCTCTCGACCTCTCCGTTCTCATCAAACCAGCCAGTGTCCTTGGAGGACACGCTGAGGTTGCTGATGAGCTTCTGCCACGGCTCCCCGCCGTAGACGCCCTTGATGTAGCCCTCGCGGAAGGTGACGCTGTAATCATCACCGCAATAGGTAGTATCCGCTGCATCCCACCGCCCGCTGGGGAGAGCGGCGTGGCGCTTAGCCTGATCGCTGTCCATGTAGACTGCATATGCGCTCTGCCCTGCCGGCGCGCGCCAGACGAGTTCCGCGCCCTTCTCCGTCGGCAACACCTGGGCCGGTGCGTAGCTGTGGATGTCGCCCTGAAGCAGCACTACTCGCGTCGCGGCGAGGTCCTTGCCCGCGGTGTCCGCGGCGCTGAGCGGCAGCCTCACGACCGCGGCCCGCCCGCCCGCCGGGGCCGTGACTTTCGCCTCCAAATGCGTATCCCACAGCCGCAGGTCGGGCTCCACGTAGGCTTCGATGCTCGCTGTGTTGTCCGCGCGGCAGAGCTCCTGTTTCCCCTCGGCCACCTTTACGCTCAGGGGCAGCGCCCCGTCGTACTTCGTCGTGTCCAGCTTCAGCTTCGCCTCTACCGTCTTGCCTGCAGCGAGGTCCAGCTTCGTCTGCGCGACCGCGTCCGGACCGAGCATCAGCGCGACCGGGACGGCCTTCGCGGTCTGGCCGCCGAGGTTGGTGACACGGGCGGTGACCGTTAGCGGCTGGCCCTGCCCGATGTGGGTCGGTGTAACCGCAGGCTTGCCGGCGGCCAGCTCGGCGTGATCGGCGAGGGCTTCCGCGCCCACGAGTATCACAGCCTGGGCCTTGCCCGGCTCGAGGCAGACCATGTTGGCCTGCGCGCTGGCCATGGCGCCGAGCGCGGCGGGTTGGCCGTCCGCGTCGAGTTCGAGCAGCCGCCACGCGCCCTTGCTCGCCGGGCAGAGCGCCGCGCAGTTCAGCTTCACCCATTGCGTGCCGGGGGCGACGTTCACCCGGATCATCCCCGGTCCTTCAACGCGGCAGGTCTGCCCGCCGCCGGACGACTCCAGCAGGCCGGGGACGCTGACATCAGCGTACAGATAGCCGGGCGCGCGGATGACGGTTGCTTCCCTCATGCCCTCCGGCGGAGCGGTCATCTCGCCGCGCAGGGCCGGGTTGAGCGCCGGTGCCGGGGCCTTGCCCAGCGGCTGCAGTACCCGGTACTGCTCCAACTTCGGGCCCTTGGCATAGAAGCCATACTGCGGCAGCGTCCACTGCTTGCCCTCGTACGATAGCTTCCACGGCTCGGCGCCGAAGTTCACCCAGACATTCGTGCCGTCGGCGAAGACTGTGTGCTGCACGTGCCGGTCGTCGGTCACGAACTCGTGGCTGACCATCTCGTCAAAGCCAATCTGCTCGTGGAGCTTGCAGGTGTTACGGTAGCTCTCCAGCAGCCGCTCGCGCAGCTCCGGCTTGCTCCAGTTGTAGCTGTATGGCTGCGCCACCCAGTACAGCGGCACCGTGCCATAGAGCACGTTGAAGGCATCCTGCTTGTAGCCGAGTTCGGGCGCGGTAGCGATCAGGTGCCCCGTGCTGTCTCCCCAGTACCATGTCGAGACCACGCAGTCGTGGTAGACCAGTTCCCACAGCGGGTAACGGTTGGTCTCGCCCAATCCCCACTCGAGGTAGTTCTTCCCGATGTCCTCACGCTTCTGCGGCATCTCCAGGCCCACATGCCCTGCCGGCCACGAGTAGAACCCGCCGCTCTGCATGCCCTCCCAGTAGTTGTACAGGTCCGCGCCCCACCAGCGGCCATGTTCGCCCCCCAGGACGAGGTTGAGTTCATCACCGACATAGCGAGCCAGATTGCGCTTGACCTCGCGGTCCTTCGTGCGGTCGTGCGGGTGGCGCTCGTGGTAGCACTCCTGCAGGCCCGTGGCCGTGGTCACGTCAATGAAGCGGGCGTTGTAGGGCGACTTGGCCAGTTCCAGCGGAATCCACCTGCGCGCAACTTCCTCGAATAGGCTGGCGCAGCGCTTCATGAACTGCTTGGGCTTCTCGCCTTTGGTCAGCCAGGCTTTCATGCGGCTGCCATCGGCGAGGATGACGACGTCCCGCTCCTCCACAAAGTCCCCGTAGCGCCCACTGTCGCCCTCGAAAGCATCCTCATAGTTGTCGTACACGCCCATGAGATAGCCCAGGGACTTGATCTTCTCCATGTCGGCGGCGCTTTGGGGCGAGTTGACCAGCAGGCGGTCCATGCCCGCTGCCTTCGCCTCGGTGGCGAATTTCAGATCAGCGCGGCCCCAGATGTCCGGGGCGCCGAGCAGCCGGGCCAGGGCGGGCTTGCGGCGCAGCTTCTCCCGCTGCGTCACCAGCATCCCCTGCCCCTTGATGTACTCTCGGAAGCGCTTGCAGATCTCCACATGGCCGCCGCTTTGGCAGAAGGAGTACCGCACCACGCGCGGCGCGCCGAACTGTTTGCAGGTCGGCTCGTGGTACGCCGTCGGGGCGAGGACCGTCTGGTCGCCCACCTTCACCGCCTCAAGGGTCGCCATGCCGTTGTCGCAGGTCGTTGGCAGCTCAAACAGGAGCATGTAGCCGAGCTTGCCGTCGGTCACGCCGACCCACGGCATGTCCAGACTGCCCCAGCTAGACCAGCCGCGCCCGCGGTAGCTCATGTCGTCGGTGCGCACCCCGATGCCGTCGTTGTAGACGCTGGCCAGAATACGTCCCGGCCGGTCGAGCGCGAGCGGCGCGAGGGCGCTGAAGCGGTTGACCGCCATCTCCTTGTTGGGGTTACCCACGATGATCTGCAGATCGGGGCCGTTGCTGAGGAGGGCGAAGGTCACCGTCACCTCAAACGGTTTGCCGCCGCGAGTCATGGTCTTGAAGCTCATCTGACCGGGCTTGGCGGCAGCGACCGGCTCGAACGCCGGCCTTAGCTCCTGCCGCTCCGGAGCCGGGGCTCCCGCCGCGTCGGCGAGGTTGAGTTGCGCGAAGGTCTCGGGGTTCGAGTGCACCCAGGCTGCCGGGTAGTAAAGCTGACACTCGCGACCATTGCCATCGGAGTCATTGACCCCGAGGGCAAATCGCACCCGCCCACCGAGCTTCGTCGGCCCGACGATTGCCGCCGGAAGCGAGGCCTCGACCTGGTAGCCCCCCGCCGTCGGCTTCCACGCTACCTTGGCCTCGGCAACGATCCCGCTCTGACTCCACACATGCGCGCCCCACGGCCCGAATCGGAAGGCGTACTGCGTCCCCTCCAGCCAAAACTCCACGCTGTCCCGCTCCCACCACCGTGAATCGTCGGCAGCCGGGGTGACCACCTTCTGGTCCTTCACATCCACGGCCAGGTATAGCCCGGTAGGATCCCAAAGCACCCGCGCCCGCGCGCTGCAGTCCGCTGGCCCATCCACCTGCTTCGCATCCCCAATCATCTGCGGGGTGATGTTGATGAGCGCCCCCTTGTCCACCCAGTCGCCCAGATCGACATCCACCTTCGGGGGCGTGGTTGCCTGCGGCACAAGCAGAATCGGGGTCACAGTAGAGGCGGGGTCCGGCGAGCGCCAGGTATAGCCCGCCTGCTTGTCCAGAACCTGCCAGTTGCCGGTCTGGGCGTCGAGGCTGACCTTCAGGCACTTGTTATCAAGCTCCCAGGTCTGACCGCTATGCGAGACTGTCTGTGCAAAAAGTGGGGAAACAACAAGGAGGGTCAACAGCAGGGGGATCATCCGGCGCATCACCATCAGCCTCCAGGGACAGTATGGTGCAAAAGCCAACGCGATTTCGCCGCGTGGCCAGGGCAGACCTGCACGCATGCCGTAGCCGTAGGTGCGCGGGCGTCTCGCCCGCTCCCGCCGTTCGGAGGGGCCGCGCCGAGACCGTCTGCGGTCTCACAGCCGGCCCTGCCGTTATCCACGACACGTCCGGCTTCCCCTACCCCGCGTAGTGCGGGCGTCTCGCCCGCTCGGCCCCTCCGAATCGGTTTCCCTACGCCTCAGTCTCCGCCTGCGCCGTAGCCTTCAATATGAACTCAACTATCGGCGTCGGGTCTTCCAACCCATGTGGGTGATGGTCTACCCCCGGCTTGCGGATCAGCTCAATATGTCCACCCAACGCCTCATAGCGCTCCTGCACGATCTTCGTGTTCTCTTCCCACGGCACTGCCTTGTCGGCATCCCCGAACACATGCAGCAGCGGTATCCCCGCCTTTGCCAGGGGCTCCAGGTTGTCTATCGGATTGCCCTTGTACGCCAGCGCCTCTTCCTCTGAAGCGAATCCATAGTCCTTGAGCAGCTTGTTCCACTCCGTCATGTTGTTTGTCGCCTTGCCATATCCGTACGGCCAGCTCTTGAAGTCACAGACTGCCGCATCGGCATAGAGGCACGATACGCGCTCAGGGTGGCGGGCCGCCCAGTTGTAGCAATACAGCCCCCCGCGGCTCAGGCCGATCAGGGCCGACTTGGGCGCGAAGTTGTACTTTCCCGTCAACTCCGCATAGAAGCTCTCCCAGCGGTCCATGGCCCACGGGCAGCCGAAGGTGTTATTGACCTCCAGAAAGGCCAGGTGGAACCCGTGGTCGAGCAGGCCGAGGTCCGGGCCCGGCTGGTGGTCGAAAAACTCCGCTCGCCAGACCCAGGGGCGACCCTTCGCGATCTCATGTGGCGCGACGACAATCGCCGCGCAGCCGTCTACAACGAAATCATACCTTTCGAAGCCGTGGTAGGACGTAGCGGGACCGGGAAATGCAGACATTGTAATGGTTCCTTTTCGGTGAAATATAGGTAATGCTGACAACCTTCGCAGTTGGGCTCCAAAAAAGCTGAAATCGTTACATCGGTCAACTTCTGTTGTTGCGATAGACCCATGAACTGCGCAAGTTGGCACTGCTTTCGAGCAGGCAGGTAAGGCGTTCGTGGACGTCGAACTTTCGTTCTCTATTCCAACGTGAGGACTCTGCTATGGACCTGTCAGTTCTTTCCCAATATGCCTCTTCGGCGCGTACTCTGTTCGAGGGTCTGCTCGAGGTCGAGATGGACGCCGCGCTAGACCGTCTGGCCGGGGGGGAGCAGTGGGAACTGCTGGCGACTATTGCCATCACCGCCAATGAACTGCCAGCCCGGCGAATCGTGAACCGTCTGCTCGCGGCAGAACGGTTCGCCGAACTGGTGCTTCCGGCCTGCTGGCGGCGGCAGGTTCGCAGGCAGGAGATTATCATGGCCAATCCGGCCCGGGCCAGGCGGGCCTTCCGCGACATCGACGCCGAGGAGGACATCTCGGGCATTCCAGAGCATATCATCCAGGAGGCCCAGGATATCGCCGATACGGCCGACAGCAGCCGTATGGCCGCTCTGAGCCGCGAGGCGGGCGTGGATCGCGATCCGCTGCGGGAGTTCATCGTCAACGAGATCGCCAAGAAGCTCAACACTTCCGAGGCGGCGGGCGAGGCCCTGATGGTGATCGCGAAGATTGGGTCGTTCGAGGATGCGCGGCGCGCGGCGGCCCTGAAGCTCAACAACAATGAGATTGTGATGCGGCGTCTGGCCCGGGACGGTCGTGGCGCGGACATGATCGTGGTGGCCAACAACTCGGGCCTGGAGTCGGTGCGGACCAACGTGGCGCGGGCGCTGGGGCCAGTGCTGGGGGCGATGCGGGCGCAGAAGGACTGGGACAGCCTGCGGTGGGCCGGCAAGCACCATCCGGACCCCAAGGCCCGCGAGGCCATCGCGAAAGTGCTTGAGGAAGAAGCGCAATAAACGCCGCGTAGTTGGGTTCGTCTCGAACCCACTCCACCGGCTAACTGATCACGCGTAGGTGGGTGCGTCTCGCACCCACGCCAGTGGTTGTGGGTGCGAGACGCACCCACCTACGCGAGAAAGGTCGGAACACCGCATGTCACAACTCCGCGTCGGAGCCGCTCGCACCAATATCACCCCGCATCTCGGCGCCCACATGATGGGCTTCTTCAACGACCGGCTGGCTGAGGATATTGCGGATGAGCTGTTCGCCAAGACTGTGGTCTTTGAGAATGACGAGACGGCGTTTGGCTTCTGCGTGCTCGACCTGATCATGGCCGAGAAGCCCGATCTGGACCAGGCCAAGGCGCGAGCGAGCGAGCTGACGGGCATCGCGCAGGAGAACCTGTTCATCACGTGTACCCACACCCACTTCGGGCCGGGAACCGTCAATCTGGCGGCGGTGCCGCGAGAAGACGACTACATGCACTTCGCAATGGAGCGGGCAGGGGACAGCTTCAAGAGGGCGCAGAACCGCCTGCGGGCGGCGGAGGTCGGCCACAACTCGGGCTCGTGCCCGGAGGAGACCCACAACCGGCGCTGGTACATGAAGGACGGCAGCGTGCGGATGAACCCCGGGTACCTCAATCCCGATGCGCTGCGGCCGGCCGGGCCGACCGACCCCGAGGTGGGGCTGCTGGTGGCGCGGGATGTCGAGACCAAACAGCCCCTGGCCGCCATCGCGAACTACTCCCTGCACTACGTGGGTGGGCCGTATGCCACCTCGATCACGGCGGACTATTTCGGGTACTTCGACCGGGCCCTGCAGCGCCTCTATGGCGCTGAGTTCGTTGGCGTCATGGCCAATGGCTTCTGCGGCGACATCAACAACTGTGACTTCACCAGGCCCGCGCCCCAGTACCCGTACCCCTTCTATCAGGCCGAGCGGGTCGGCAACCGCGTGGCCGCTGCGGCCTACGATGCCTGGCTCGACATCCGGGACTATGCGAGCGAAGTGACGCTGGGGGTGACCACCGAGCAGGTGAAGTTCCGGCGGCGGGAGCCCAGCGCCGAGGAGTTGGCGGCGGCGCGGGAGTTAGTGGCGACCGAGGTGTCCCAGACCGATCCGGGTTGGGCGGAATGGATGTATGCCAGCGAGGTCATTGGTGTGAATGAGGAGCCGGTGGTGCGCGACACGCCCGTCATGGCGCTCAGGGTGGGGGACCTGGGGATCGTTGGGTTGCCCGGCGAGATCTTCGTGGAGTACGGACTGCAGATCAAGGCGAGGTCGCCGTTCGCGCGGACGCTCACGGTGGAGCTTGCTAACGACTACCTGGGCTACTGCCCGACCGACAAGGCACTGGATGAGGGCAGCTACGAGACGCGGCTGGCGCGGACAGCAAAGGCTGCCAGGGGGACCGAGGGGCTGTTTGTGGAGGCGTCGGTGAAGGCTTTGGAAAGATTGGCGGAGGGGTAGGGGAGAGCAAGGGAAGAGCAAATAACGGCGGGCGGTTTGTCTGGCGCTAAGGCGGCGGGCGAGCCGCTCGTTTTGCCGTCCTGAGGGGAAAGCGAGGGAAACGGCCCGAGCCGGCAGGGATGCCGTGCGACGCGGACGTCGCTTCGCGCTCCCAGTGAACGGCCAGATGCGCCGCTGCAGGCCTATTTTCAGGGCAGACCACAAAGTATTGCCGATTGGGGCAGGAATGTGGCAGCTACTCATCGAATAATCTTATTTCGGTCTCAAATTGTAAAGGGGTGTTCTTTTTGATGAACAGACGCGGTTTCACGTTGATTGAGTTGTTGGTGGTAATTGCCATCATGTAGCCGCTGAACAACCGGCCCTTCTCGTGCGTTGAAGTTCAGCTTTGACTTTCGGAATCTGCTTTTTTGCCGGATTTTGGCTCCAGAAGCCCTCTACAGCCCGTTTCGCGCCCCTTCA
>JBDKRC010000299.1:0-18749 GCA_039683575.1 Armatimonadia bacterium
TGAAGATTCTGAAACATTATATAAATGCAGTTGTGACCGTGTCAACAAAAGAACATGGTTTGCAGAGCCTTTGTTCCCAACGGACTCAGGGACTGAGCGGCCCTCGCGCGGCTCTGTCACGGCTCACGGTCGCGGTTGCGCTCGTGTCGTTGACGCAGGCGCCGGGATGGACGGCCCGACTGGTGGCGTTGCGGCCACCACTACCTACTGGAGCAGTGGCCCTGACGGCTCAGCAGACGATGCTGGTGGAGGAAGCGAGGGGGGCAGTCAAGTTGCCCATTCGGGTGGACGAGGTGGTGCAGGTGGGCAGCGGCCTGTATGGGTTCGCGGGCGCCGTCGCCTATGAGATGGACCTGGAGGGGCAGGTGCGACGGCTGGCGGCTTTGGCTGAGCCGGTGCGGAGAGCGGAGGCGCTGGATGAGCGGCGGGCGCTACTGGTGGTGGGTGGGCACTACGAGGGCCGGCGACTGCTGGAGGCGGGTGTGGCGGTGTGGGAGCCGGAGAGCATGTCGCTGACGCCGGCAGAGGCAGTCTTCCGTCGGTACAATCCCCTCAGGGCAAGCCTGGGAGCGCCGCGCGAGCGGCAGTGGGCGCTTATCATGGTCGAAAAGACCGCAGTGTTTGATCCGGCGCTGCGGCTGCGGCCGTTTCTGTATGTGCTGCGGGGAGAGAAGCTGGCCTCGCTGTGGAAGGGAACGAGCTTCGCGAGACCCTTCACTGACGCGGTGGTGGCTAATGTGCTGGCGGGGAAGGCGGAGGAGATGTGTGCCCTGGAGGATCTGCCGGGTGCCCGGCGGAGGCTGGGATTGTACCATTGGACGGGCGCGATGGCGGAACTGGTCGGGATGAGTGCAGCGGGGAGTATGGGCAGCAGCATCAGGAAAGCGCGGTGGGGGACACTGGAGGGGTTGGTGGTGTTTGAGAAGCGAGCGGGGAGTAGGCGGGCAGTGCTTTGGGCGGAGGGGAACACCCGGACCGAGGAGGGTGTCTGTATGCTTCAAGTGGCGGCGACGACGGCGTGGCTGCCGCGGGAGCCCCTGGCCTGGGCCGTGACGGAGGGCGCAGCGGGGCCCGTCCTGGTGGTGCTTGAGCCCTGTGGTCGGATCCGTGTTGAACCTTTCGCAATGAAGTAGGATATTGTTTTGCGTGCGCTATTGGCGTACGATGTACCGGAGAACCGTTGCCCGGAGGTACCTGATGAAGATGCGGTATGCACTGATTCTTGTCGTCATCATTCTCGCGATGATTGTACTCACGTCCTGTGGGGGCGGTGGTGGTGGCAGTCTGACGGGTGGCGGCGGAACGAACCCTCCAAGCGGTGGCACCGGTCAACCGCCCATCTACGACGGTGGAGGCGGTACTGGTGGCGGTGGCGGTGGAACCGGTGGGGGAGGGGGCACAGGTGGCGGCGGTACCGATGTTCCGCCACCTCCGCCGGTCTAGAATGGCACTTCGCCTGGTTGTGAGGGCGTCTCCGTATCGGAGGCGCCCTTTTTCTGTGCGTAGGGAGGTAAGTGCGCGCCGAAGAGGAATCCGTCCGGAGAACTCTGGCGGTGGGGCCGAATGTCTGGAGGGCTGAGAAGATGGCTGAGAAACTGAATGTCAGCAAGTCAATGGAATTGTGGACGCGGGCCGAGCAGGTGATCAGCGGAGGGTCGCAGACTGCCTCCAAGCGCGCGACGGCCTATGCACTGGGCGCTTTCCCCGCCTACGCCGAGCGTTCGAAGGGCTGCCGAATCTGGGATGTCGATGGCAACGAGTACATCGACTACCTGCTGGCGCTTGGGCCCATCACGCTCGGGTACTGCTACGACGCAGTCGATGAGGCGATCAAGGAGCAGCTTGGAAAAGGGATCATCTGGGGGTTGCTCAGCCCGCTCGAGGTGGAATGCGCGGAGCGGATGATCGAGATGGTGCCCTGCTGTGAGATGGTGCGGTTCCTCAAAGGCGGTTCGGAAGTCACCAGCGCCGCGGCGCGGATTGCGCGGGCCTTCACGAAGAAAGAGGTCATCCTCAACAGCGGCTACCGGGGCTGGGGCGATACGTGGTCGGCGCAGGTCGAGCCGCCGGGGGGGCGAGGCGTGCCGGAGTGTCTGCGCGGGCTGGTGAAATCATACCCGCGAGACGACCTGAACGTGTTAGAGGACCTGCTGAAGCGGTATGAGGGCAAAGTTGCGGCGGTGTTTGTCGATGAGGCGGGCGGAAGCGAGGCACCTCGGGAGGTTGTGAAGGGGCGGCGTGAGCTTTGCGACAAGTACGGCGTGCTGCTCGTCTACGATGAGATCGTCAGCGGCTTCCGCATGGCTCCTGGCGGTGCGCAGGAGTACTACGGCGTCACGCCCGACATGGCGTGCTTTGCCAAGGGGATAGCCAACGGCATGCCGCTGGCCGCGGTGTGTGGACGCAAGGATATCATGGAGTTCGGCAAGGACCTGCTTATAAGCGTGACCTACGGCGGCGAGGCGCTGTCGCTGGCGGCGGCCGTGGCCTGTATGAAGGAATACCGCGCCAAGCCCGTGCACGAGACGATTCGCGCGCAGGGACAGAAGATCGTGGATGGTCTGAACGCAGTCGGCGAGAAGAACGGCGTGCCCTTTACCGCCGGCGGGCCGGTCATGATGAGCTCACAGGCCTTCAAGTACGAGGACGCTGCGGTGAACTTTGACTGCTGGACGCTGATGCTGCAGGAGATGGCCAAGCGCGGCGTGCTGGTCAGGCGCGGCGGGCTGATGTTCGTGACCTACAGCCATGACGACGCGGCGGTGGCGCAGACGGTACAGGCGGCAGACGCGTCGCTGGCGGTCATTCGCGAGGCGACTGACCGTGGCAAGGTCAAAGAGTATTTGAACGCAGGAGAAGTGCAGGAGAGCTTCAGGCGCTTCTGAGGCTCTGCATTCGTGTATACCCACAGTAGGGCGGGCGGTTCGCCCGCGATGGGCAGGCGAGGCCGCCTGCCCTACTGTAGTCCAGGCTGGATGAAGACACCACGATGAACTACGCACTTGGCATCGACGGCGGGGGATCGAAGACCGACGCCGTGCTGGTGGATACCAGCGGCAACATGGCCGGCTGGGGCCGCGGCGGGTCAGTGCACTGCTACTACAACACGCCGGAAGAGATTCAGGCCTCGTACCGGCAGGCGATTGAGCAGGCGCTGGGGGACTTGCAGCCGGAGGCGATCTGCCTGGGCGGGCTCAGCTCGAAGAGCCCGGCACTCGACTTGGTCCGGGAGCGCTGCACGATCAGTGGTCATGTCCACTGCGGGGAGATCGAGACAGCTTTCGCGTCGGTGCAGACCGACTGGGGGATGATCATACTCTCCGGCACCGGCTCCTTTGCCTATGGACTGACCCGTGAGGGCAAAACGCGGCACTTCGGCGGTATGGGCCCCATCCTGGGCGACTATGG
This sequence comes from Armatimonadia bacterium, assembly GCA_039683575.1. GTDB lineage: Bacteria > Armatimonadota > Zipacnadia > Zipacnadales > UBA11051 > JAJFUB01. The sequence continues at coordinate 3,409 of JBDKRC010000299.1, forward strand.
CAGTGCCTACCAGATTGGGCTCTACGGCCTGCGGGCGGCGTTCTCGTCGCACTGGACGCCCAATCGCGCGACGACGCTGGAGACCGAGGTGCCGAAGGTCTACGACCTGCCCGACCTGCGGGCCGTTTTCAACAAGACATACGGCCCCGGACTGTCGCGCCGTGAGATTGCGTCGGTGGCGCGGGTTGTGGACGAACAGGCTGAGGCGGGGGACAGGGTGGCAATTGGCTGCATTGAGGGCGCGGCAGATGAGCTGGCGGCCCTGGCGCTGGACGTGATCAGCGAACTGCAACTGCAGGACCTTGCGTTCCCGATGATCGCCATCGGCAGTGTGGCCCAGCAATCGCGGCTGTGGTGGGAGCGGCTGTGTGAGCGCGTCCGCGAGGCAGCGCCGCAGGTACAGCCGATCGTCCCGCGCGTACGCCCGGCAGTGGGGGCGGCACTCCTGGCGCTACGGGAGATGGGCGTGGAGTGGACGGAGGAGTTGGTGGAGAGGATTGTGGCGACGCAGGGGGAGTTTCTGAAGGCAGTCGAGGCATCCCATTGAGGTCATCATACCGAGAATCGGAGATTGAGTTATGCTAGCCCAACGGTATCTAGATCGCGTTCGCCAGATGCTTGAGGAGATTGAGCGGACGGAACTACCCAAGATCGAGCAGGCCGGGCAGATGGTTGCCGACAGTCTGGCCTCTGGCGGCGCGTTCTTCATCACGCAGATCGGCCATGGCACCATGCCCGAGCTGTTGCACCGTGGTGGCGGGTTGGTGTGCCTGCGGGGCTTTCACCCCACCTGGAATCTTCCGAGCGATGTGGCCCAATGTCGCAAGAACCGCCCGCGCACCGAAGAGGTCGTCGCGCAGGATGAGATGATGCGGGCTGCGGTGAAGTCGAGCGAGCTTCGCGCGGGCGATTGTGTGCTTGTCGGGTCGGTATCGGGCCGCACCTCCTCGGCGGTGGCGCTGTCGCTGGCGCTCAAGGAAGCCGGGGCCACCGTCATCGCTCTCGTCGCGCTTGATTACGCTCGCGAGGTTTCGTCCGCCCATCCTTCGGGTAAGCTGCTCAACGATGTTGCGGACCTTGTCATAGACATCCGGGTGCCCTACGGCGACGGGTCGCTGGACGTCGAGGGGCTGGAGGCACCGGCGCTGCCGCTCTCGGGCGTGTCTCAGGCCACCATCTGCTGGATGGTGTGCGGGGCCGTCATCGACGAGATGTTGGAGAAGGGGCTGACGCCGGGCGTATACATGAGCGCCAACCGCGAGGGCGGGCCTGAGTTCAATCAGAAGCTGGCGGAGCAATTCAACGAGCTTGGGTACTGACGTATTGCAGCGCGGGGCTCGTACCCATTGGCGCTAACCCAGACCAGTAAGGCGGGCGGCTCGCCCGCCCTGTGGTGCCTACCGGCGGGCGAGCCGCCCGCCTTACTAGTGGAATTGGGACCTAAGTTAGCGCGTAGGGATACGAGCGCCCTGCGACGCGGACGTCGCTCAGCCCTACAGCCGCACCAGGAGATACCTCGCATGTCCGCTGAACGATATTTTGACGCTGTAGAAGCCGGGCTGAAGAAACTGCGCGAGACGCAGCTTGGGGGGATCAAACAGGCTGCGCAGACGCTTGTGGACGCCATCACTGGCGGGCGGCGCATCTTTGCCTTCGGTGCCACCCACAGCTTCATCCTGCCCATGGAGATGATCTACCGGACCGGCGGGCTGATGCTCGTGAACCCGATCTACCCGCACGGTATGGACCTGTCGGTACGGCCGATGACGCTCACCTCGCAACTGGAGCGGGTCGAGGGCCTCGGCCGGACGCTGCTTGAAGGGACACCAGCGGCAGAGGGAGACGTCCTGATCATCGCCTCGGCCTCGGGCCGCAACCCGATCGTCATCGACATGGCGCTGGCGGCACGTGAGATGGGGCTGTCGACAATTGCCGTCATTGCGCTGGAGTATGCACAGAACTCGACGAGTCGGCATTCGTCCGGCAGACTGCTGCACGAATTGTGCGATCAGGTCCTCGATGAGTGTGCCCCTGCGGGTGATGCGGCCGTGGAGATACCGGGCCTGGCGCAGAAGACGGGGCCCCTCTCGACCGTGCTGGGCTGCACGGTGGTCAATGCGCTGGTGTGCGAGGTGCTGGCGCTGCTGGTGGAGGCGGGGGAGACGCCGCCAGTGTTCCTGAGCGCCAACCTCCCTGGCGGAGATGAGCACAATGCCCGGGTGCTCAGGGAGAACCGGGAGCGGATTACGTATTTGTAGGCCGGAAAGCGGCGTTGTTGCGGCGGTTTCCTTGACAGCTAAAGTAACGTTGACTATAATCCCAAGGACGCGGGCAGCCGTCGGGTTGCCTTCGTTCATTGCTGCGAGTGATTGCGCACCTGTGCGGCGATTCCCTCGACGAATTCACATCGCAAGGCGGTTTGTTAAATGGCTGTAGAGCCCGGAGCTATCCTTGATGGCACGGTAGTAAAGCTGCTGAAGTACGGCGTTATCGTGTCGCTGCCGGACAACATGTCGGGTCTGATCCACATCTCTGAGATCGCCGACCAGTACGTCCATGAAGTCAGCGATTACTTCCGCGAGGGAGACACGGTCAAGGTGAAGATCCTCGGCCGTCGCGACGAGGGCCGGTATGAGCTCTCGGCCAAGCAGGCCGAGGCGCGCAAGCCCCTTGAGGGCATCCCGCAGCGCTCGGCACCGCCCGCCCGGCAGTTCAGTGGCGGCGGCGACCGTGGCGACCGCGGAGATCGCGATCGCGGCAGCATGTCCTTTGAGGAGCGTCTGACGGACTTCCTCAAGGAAAGCAATCGCAAGCAGAACGAGCTAAAACGAGACCGCGACGGGCGGCGGCGCGGCCGCAAATAGACGTTCCGTCGGTATCCCGCAGTAGCTGCGCGGACAGGCGGTGCGGTGGCTGGCAGTGCCGGGCGGTGGTACTCGCATGGCAGAACGTGAGCGATCATTAAGATCGCCGGAGGTTGCACGCCTGGGAGTGGGCACTCCGCAATTTGCTGTTTCCCCCCATCACCGCCAGTCTACCCGCGGAGCCTAAGGGAGTAAGTAGATGGCCGACGTGGCTTTGCCGGAAGATGCCGATCATCTCCGAAAAGAGCTGGAAAGATACCGCCTCGTTGTCGGTGATCTCCAAGGTAAGATCGGGAAGCTTGAAGAGGAACTGAGCGCCGCGGCCACCATGGCCGAGGTGCCGACGGTCGTTGTCACTCAGCCCGAATTGCGCCAGACCCTATCGCGCCTGATCCGCAAGGTCGCCATGATCGTGCAGGCCGAGAAGGTCATGTTGATGCTCTACCAGGCCGAAGCCGGTGAGTTCAACGTCCTGCAGCCCGCCCTTGGCGTCACTGAAGAGCAGGCCGGACAGGTCTCACTGCGCGTCGATCAGGGCATCAGCGGTCTCGTCTTCAGCTCGGGCAAGCCCCTGGTCTATAACGACGCCCTCTCCGATCCCCGCACGGAAAAGTCCAAGATCTCGCTTCTGCGGGTGCGTAACGGTATCGCCGTTCCTCTGGCTATTCAGCAGCGCGACGAAGAAGAGCGCGTAGTTGACGAGCGCGTCATCGGCGTCATGCACGTCTTCAACAAGCGCTACGAGCAGGATTTCAACGAAGACGACGTGCGCCTGCTGGAGATGCTGGCCGACCAGGCCGCCGCCGTCATCTCCAATGCCCAGCTTTACATTGAGCTGACCGAGAAGAAGCAGGAGCTCGAGGAGACCTTCGAGAGCATCCACTCGGGCGTGATCGTAGTAAGCCCCCGCCAGATGGTGCGCCTGATCAACCCCGCTGCGTGCCAGATGCTCAATATGACGGTCGCTTCCTATGTTGGGCAGCCCCTCAAGGACGTTGTCACCAACGAGGAGATCCTGAAGCTCTTCCATGAGACATGGACCACCGGCAAGGAAGTAACCCGCGAGCTCAACTTCGAGGGCGGCCGGCGCATCTACCAGGCCGAGACCTCGATGATGGGCGACGACAACGGCGACACCCACAGCCTCGTGGCTATCTTCAATGACATTACCGAGATCCGCCAGGTCGAGCGCATGAAAACCGCGTTCGTCTCGACGGTTTCTCACGAGCTTCGCACCCCGCTGACCTCCATCAAGGGCTTCACTGCCACCCTCATTGACGACACCGAGGGCATGTACGACGAAGAGACCCGGATGGAGTTCTACCACATCATTGATACGGAGTGCGATCGCCTCACCCGGCTCATCACTGATCTGCTGAACATCTCCCGCATCGAGTCGGGCCGCGGCATTGACATCATTATCTCTGATGTCAACCTCCACGATATTGCGGTGCAGGTGACCAAGTCGCAGCAGACGTATACGGACCGCCACAAGGTCTACACGACTATCCCCGAGGACTTCCCGCTACTCAAGGCTGATTCAGACAAGATCACCCAGATCCTGGACAACCTCATCGGCAATGCCGTGAAGTACTCGCCGTCCGGTGGCGACGTCGTGGTCGCGGCCGAAGATGAGGGTAGCACCATCCGCCTGGATATCAGTGACCAGGGGCTTGGCATCCCGGAGCACCACCGGGACAAGATCTTCCAGCGCTTCCACATGGTGGATGACGACGTGGATCACAAGGCTGTCAAGGGCACCGGCATCGGCCTGTACCTGGTCAAGCACCTGGCGCAAGCCCACGGCGGTGACGTCTTCCTGTCGAGTTCAGAGGTAGGGAAGGGCTCAACCTTCAGCGTTCGCCTGCCCAAGCAGCCGAAGGTGGATGAGAAGGCGGCTCAGGCCATCGGCCGGTAGTAGCCCCAACGCCGATTTTTGACAGCAAGCCTGGCCCAGAGTTGCTGAGCAGCATTCCAAAAGTCATATTGGCCTCCTGACGTCGGGGGGCCATTTATATGAGTGGTGGTCGTCGAGATGAAGATCGCAATCGGCTGTGACCATGGCGGGTTCTCGCTCAAGGGAGAGGTCATCGAGGTCATCGAGAGTCTCGGGCATGAGATATTGGATCTTGGCACCTGCAGCCTCGAGCCAGTCGACTACGTTGACTTCGCAGTGAGTGTGGCAAACGCCGTGGCTTCAGGCCAGGCTGACCTCGGTGTCCTGACCTGCGGCACCGGCATTGGCATGAGCATCGCAGCCAACAAGATCACCGGCGCCTACGCCGCGCGTGCCGAGGACTGCTACAGCGCCCGGATGGCACGGCTCCACAATGGCGCGAACATACTCTGCATCGGTGCGCGCACCACTGGGCCGGAGCTGGCCAAGGAAGCACTTCGCACTTTTCTCACTACCGAACCTTCGCCCGAGGAACGCCATGCGCGCCGGCGGGCCAAGATTCGGGCACTGGAAGCCAAATAAATGAGCAGCGACCCCCAGCCAGAAGTGCCGGATACCGCGCCGGATCAGCCGCGCTGCGACGTCCTGGACCACACGGAGCGGCCGAAGTGGGATGACTACTTCATGGAGATCGCTCATGTGGTGGCCAAGCGCTCGACCTGCCTGAGGCGGCAGGTCGGCTGTGTGTTAGTGGCCGAGCGTCGTCTGCTTGCGACCGGCTATAACGGCCCCCCGCAGGGCCTCGCACACTGCGAGGACCTGGGCGGCTGCCTGCGCGAGCAACTTGGCATTCCCCGCGGCCAGCGCCAGGAGGTCTGCCGGGCGCTTCACGCCGAACAGAATGCGATCATCCAGGCAGCCGTACATGGTGTGTCGCTGCAGGGCGAGGTCGTCAGCTATACCCTGACTCAACCATGTGTCACCTGCGCCAAGATGATGGTGAACGCCGGCATCCGCCGCATCGTTTACCGTGACTGCTACCCCGATGAGTTGGCGCAGCAAATCCTGGCCGAGGCGGGCGTGGAACTTGTGCAGTGGCGGGCCCCTGAGGAGCGCGAAGCCCGGTGACTTTGGCCCTGACGGGACTGGCTGTAGCCGCGGCAATCGCCGCGGCGCTGACGTGGCCCGTGCGCGCGCTCGCCTTCAAGCTGGGGGCCGTCGCGCAGCCGGGTGGCCGCCGCATCCACCAGAAACCGACCGCTCAGGCGGGGGGCCTTGCGATCTACATCGGGTTCTGGGCGGCGCTTCTTCTCCTGGTGCACCCGTTGCCGCACGGCGTCGTCGGGATGTTCATCGGCTCGCTCGTGCTGCTGGTCATCTGCCTGATTGATGACATCAAGAATCTTCCGGCCGTGCCGCGCTTGTTTGGACAGCTCGCCGTCGCGGTGATCGCCTACTACGGCGGCGTGCGCATCGAAGGCCTCACCAGCCCGCTCAGTGCCTTCAGCGGCGGCTATCATTACGTGCCGCTCGACTGGCTCTCGGCGCCTCTGACGATCCTCTGGATCATGGGCATCACCAACGCCATGAACTGGCTTGACGGCCTCGACGGCCTTGTGGCGGGTGTCGCCGCGATGGCGGGTCTGACCGTCATGGTGGGTGCCGCAACCACGGGCTCTCCCTTTGTGGCCATCGCCGGTGGCGCAGTGGCCGGGGCCTGCCTGGGATTCCTGCCCTTCAATTTCAATCCGGCCAAGATCTTCATGGGCGATACCGGGGCCATGTTTCTCGGCTACATACTGGCGTGCATCTCCGTGATCGGCCCCTTCAAGAGCACCACGGCCATCGCTGTGCTCGTGCCGCTGCTTGTTCTGGGCGTGCCGATCTTCGATACGACCACCGCGATCGCTCGCCGTCTGCGCGAGGGACGCTCGCCGCTTTCGGCTGACCGCGGACACATCCATCACCGGCTGATAGACAGCGGGATGAGTGTCCGCCAGGCCGTGCTGTTCATCTATCTGCTCACCGGAATTCTCTGTCTTGTGGCGCTCGCACTGTGGCGCTGGAGGTATGGCGGCAATGTCTGAGCCGACAATCGCGCTCGTCTTCGGTACGAGGCCTGAAGCCATCAAACTGGCGCCCGTCTACCAGGAACTCAAGCGGCGCAATCGCGCGGTGCAGGTCATCGTGACCGCACAGCACCGTGGCCTGCTTGACCAGATGCTTCAGGTCTTCGACATGCAGGCCGACGTGGACCTGGACATCATGCAAGAAGGCCAGTCACTCGCGCAGATCACCTCGCGGGCCCTCACGGGGCTGCAGGAGACCTTCGCGCGGATGCGGCCCGATGTGGTGATGGTGCAGGGCGACACGACCACAGTTCTCGGCGGGGCACTCGCAGCGTTCTACGAGCGCATCCCGGTAGCGCACGTCGAAGCGGGCTTGCGCACGCAGGACAAGTTTTCACCCTATCCCGAAGAGATCAACCGCCGCTTGACCGATGTCATCAGCGACGTCTACCTCGCGGCCACTCGCCGCGCGCGCCACAACCTGCTGGGTGAGGGCGTGCCGTCTTCGTCGGTGTACATTACCGGCAATCCGGTAGTGGACGCCCTGCGCTCAGTGGTTGACAAGGGCCTGGACTTGCCTGGTAATCTCAAGTGGATCGAGAACCTTGAGGGACGCCTGATTCTGGTCACGTCACACCGGCGTGAGAACCTTGGCGTCCCCTTCAGCCGTATCTGCCAGGCGCTGCAGGAGATCGTCGAGCGCCACCCGGATGTCACGGTGCTCTGGCCCCTGCATCCCAATCCCCTGGTCACCAAGGCCGCGCACGAACTACTTGACGGTGTTGAGCGTATTGTCCTGACCGACCCGCTCGACTACCTCGGTTTTGTGCCTGTCATGGCGCAGGCCGACCTGATTATCACTGACTCCGGCGGCGTGCAGGAAGAAGCCCCGGCGCTGGGCGTGCCGGTGCTCGTTACTCGCGACACGACTGAGCGGCCCGAAGGTGTGGATGCGGGCGTGGCGAAGCTGGTGGGCACGGAGACCGATGTCGTCGTCACGGAGGCTTCTCAGCTACTGGCCAGTCCCGCGGAATACTCGCGAATGGCCGAGGCAGGTTGCCCATACGGTGACGGGCAGGCGGCGGGACGCATCATTGATGCCGTGGACCATTTCCTCGGTGCCCGCGCCGACCGCCCGGCCGACTTTGAGTGGGAGCCTCGCGCGCTATAATGACTCATGAGATCGTCTCCTGGTGGGCAGCTTTGTTGCTCGCCTTCGTCCAGGGCGCTACAGAATTCATCCCGGTATCAAGCTCCGGTCATCTCGTGATCATCTCGGACCTGCTGGGCATGGATGAGCTCCCTGTGGCCTTCGCGGTGGTTGTTCACCTCGGTACCCTCGTGGCCGTAATGCTGTACATGCGTCGCGAAATAATCGCGATTTTCTCAGGTGGGGAGGTAGAGGGGGCGCCGGGGGAGAAGATATCTGCCCGGCGGCTCTGGCTGCCGCTTTTTATTGGCACGATTCCGGCGGTCGTTCTCGGCTTCGCCTTCAAAGATCTGATCGAGTTCATGTTCGGTGCGCCCCTGTGTGTCGGCGTGATTCTCCTGTTGACCGCTCTGGTGCTGTGGCTCGCGGACCGCTCCGCAAAGCATGCTCGTCAGGAACCCATCACCTGGCAGCGCGGCTTGTTTATCGGCCTGGGGCAGGCTGCCTCGGCGCTTCTGCGCGGGCTTTCCCGCTCCGGGACCACGATCTCGGTTGGGCTTGCCTGCGGCTTGTCCAGAGAGATGGCTGCCAAGTTCTCGTTCCTGCTCTCGACCATCGCCATCGGCGGAGCAGGGCTGTGGGAAGCCAAAGACATTGCCGAAAATCCGTTGCCTCCCGGGCAGCTTCCGGTATATCTGGTCGGCGGCCTGGTGGCGGCAGCGGTCGGGTATATTTCGATCTACTTTGTGATGGATACCGTTAAGCACGGGAGTCTTTTCAAGCGCTTTGGCTACTATTGTGTTGTTCTGTCGGTGTTCACGATCATCGGCAGTTTAACTGGATATCTGGGTTGATGATTTAGTCCGGCCCATGATGTTTCATACTCCAAGGGAGGAGAGAGAACGTGCCGACCTCAACTTTGCCGTTCGGACCATTTGAGTTTTACTCAATGATCGCCGTCTTGGTCTGTGGCGTAATCGGTCTGATGTATGCGCTGCACCTGCGCAAGCAGACCCTGGCCATGGATCAGGGCACTGAGAAGATGAAGCAGATCGCGGGACAAATCCAGGAGGGTGCCTATGCCTACCTGAATCGCCAGTTCCGCACCATCGGCGTCATCGTAGTAGTCCTGTTTGTCGCGCTGTTTCTGAGCGCGTGGGGGAACTGGTATATCGCCTTCGGGCGCGCCATCGCTTTCGTATTGGGTTGTTTCGCTTCCGGTTATACCGGCTACATGGGTATGACCCTGGCGGTGCAGGGCAATGTCCGCTGCGCCAATGCCGCCCGGACCAGCCTCGCCGATTCGATGCGGGTCGCTTTCCGCAGCGGCGCGGTGGCCGGGATGTTCACTGTGACCATGGGTCTCGTCGGCGCCGTGGTCATCTTCATGATCTACAGAGAATTCGCGACTGAAGTCCTCCTGGGCTTTGGCTTCGGTGGCAGCCTTCTGGCCCTCTTCATGCGGGTTGGCGGCGGCATCTTCACCAAAGCCGCGGACGTCGGCGCCGACCTCGTAGGTAAGGTCGAAGCCGGCATCCCCGAGGACGATCCTCGCAACGCCGCGGTTATCGCCGACCAGGTCGGAGACAACGTTGGCGACTGCGCCGGAATGGCCGCCGACATCTTCGAGTCCTACGAGGTCACCCTCGTTGCCAGCATGATCCTGGCGCTGGCCCACGAGGACAAGAAGGTCGCCCTCACGTGGATCATCTTCCCGCTCCTCATTCGCGGTATCGGCGTACTGACGTCCATGTTCGGCATCAGCATCGTCAAGTCCCGCACTGACGACGAGCATCCCATGAAGCCCATCACCCGTGGCTTCGTCGGCTCGGCCATTCTCTCGGCCGTGGGCTTCTTCATCGTTGCCCAGTTCTACGCCCACGACATGCGCCTGTTCGCCGCGACGATCTCCGGTCTGGTGCTCGCGCTTGCCATGTACAAGCTCACCGAGTACTACACCTCCACCGAGTTCGCGCCCGTCAAGTCCGTCGCGCGTTCGACGCAGACCGGTAGCGCCACCACGATCCTCACCGGCTTCGCCGAGGGTCTGGAAAGCTCCGTCTACTCGCTGCTCGTCATCTGCGCTTCGGTCTTCGTGTCCATCCTGGTCTTCGGCCGCGGCGCAAGTGCGGTTGAGATCCTCTATGGCGTCTCCCTGTGTGGTCTCGGTATGCTGACCACCACTGGCGTCATCATCTCCATGGACACCTATGGTCCGATCTCCGACAACGCCCAGGGCATCACCGAGATGTCCGGCGCTGAGGGCGGCAAGAACGTCGAGATCCTCGACGCCGTAGGTAACACCACCAAAGCTGCGACCAAGGGTATTGCTATCGCTTCGGCGGTTATCGCAGCCATTGCCCTGTACGGCTCCTACCTCTCGAAGGTTGCTGCTGGAGTCGCAGGCGGCGCGGCCGGTGAGGCCGTCAGCGCGTCAGCTCTGGAGCAGTTCTCGATCCAGATTGACAAGCCGCACATCTTCATCGGCCTGCTGATCGGTGGCGCCATGCCCTTCCTGTTCAGCGCCATGACGATCCGCGCGGTCTCGCGAGCGGCCTTCTACATCATCAATGAAGTCCGCCGGCAGTTCCGCGAGATCCCTGGCCTCATGGAGGGCAAGGAAGGCGTCATGCCCGAGTCCGGTAAGGTCGTGGACATCTGCACCGCCTCGGCCATCCGCGAGCTCGTCGCCCCCGGCATTCTCGCCGTCCTCTCGCCGATCATCGTTGGCTGCTGGTTCGGTTGGGAAGGCCTCGGCGGCTTCCTCGCCGGTATCATCGTCACGGGTCAGCTGATGGCGGTCCTGATGTGCAACGCCGGTGGCGCCTGGGACAATGCCAAGAAGTCCATCGAAGATGGCCTCTATGGCGGCAAGGGTTCCGAGGCTCACAAGGCCGCAGTCGTTGGCGACACCGTTGGCGATCCCTTTAAGGACACCGCTGGCCCGGCCGTCAACCCGTTGATCAAGGTCATGAACATGGTCGGTCTGCTCATCGCCCCGCTCATCGTGAAATACTCGAGCGGCATTGAGCGCACCGAGCCTGGCATTGGCCTGGCCATCGGCGGCGTCGTACTCGCCGCGATCGTAGCCTGGGCGCTGATTCACTCCAAGAAGGAAAGCGCCGAGGTTCAGCAGGTTGAGACCGAGCTCGAGCAGATCTCGTCCAAGGGCGCGTAAGCGCACGACTGCTGAGGAAAAACGAATGGCCCCGCCCGGTCTAACCAGGCGGGGCCATTTTGCACAGGAGCTGTCGCAATGGGTCATGCGTCAGTCCGTCCTGCCACTCTCGAAGACACAGCGGCCATCTGTGGCATCCATTGCAGCAATGTTGCCGAGTGGTTCCGCCGGCTGCCCGATGGCACAAGGCAGGCTGCGGAGTACTCCGAGCTTACTGTCCGGGAGCGGTTTGCCCTGGGCGGGCCATGGATGAGCCCCGAGACCTGCCAGATTCACCTGATGAACATGCTCGACTGCGGCGCGCACGTTCTCGTGGCGGAGGTGGGGGGGAGAACCCTCGCGACTGCGGAAATCTTCATCGGAGACGAGCCAGCCCCCTTCGCACGCAACGCCCACCTCTCGATTCTGTACGTCCACGCCCGCCATCATCGTCGGGGTCTCGGCAGCGCGCTCATGGACGCTGCTCTCCAGTTGGCCACCAAGGCCGGCTGCGACACCTTCTCGACCTCCCCCGATGATGAAGCCCTGGACTTCTACCGCCGCTTCGACCTCGGCCCATTCCATACACAGCCAGAGCTTGAAATCGCTCTGCCGCCGACGTTGCCCCGCATGGAGACTAGACCAGCCAGAGCAACCGAATACCCCGGCGGAAATGCCCTAATGCGCCTCGGCCGCTACCAGAGCTCCCGCCAGGAGTGGGAGCAGAATTTCTGGCCGCCGTACCCTCCGGAGTTGGGCCTGCGCGGGCGGGACATCGTGAAGATCGCCAGGGACAGCCGGTTGATAGTTGCCTGCAGCCCCACCTTCAGCGATCCGACTAAGGCGATCGTCCAGGCGTGGGCCCCGCCCGATATGCGGCTCAGTGAAGTGGCTGCTGCGGCCCTGGCCGAAGCGGCCGCTGCCGGCTTTCGCACCGCCACGACCCTCGCGTCGTGCGCTGGGGCGAAGATGCTCAAGCAGCGGTTTGGCGCTGTGGAGACCGCACAGTGGGAACTGTGGGCAATGGGCCTGGCGGGCTAGATCGCCGCGCCGGGTACAGTGTGCCTACCGGCCGCTACTTACCAGCCTCCGCCGCCACCTCCGCCGCGGATAGCGCCCGGCCCCATATCTTCACCTCATCCAGTGCTCCCTTGAGAAAGCACCCTTCGTGCACCATGTTCACGCCCGCCCATGCCTCACGCCCGATGATCAGCGGCTCGTTGTTCATCACGCGGTCCGCCGCGTTCTCTTTCGTGGCAATCGCCTTTCCATCCACGTACAGCGTCACGCCTTTCCCTTGCTCGACCACTGCCGCGACGTGGTGCCACTCGTTCTCCTTCACGGCCACCGGCGAACGGAAGTTGAACGACCACTTCCCGTCCGTCGCGCACGCCTCGAAGTTGATGCCGCCATCCCACAGCGTCAGCACATACGGCGCCGCCGTCCCCGCGAACCGCTTGCCCAGCAGCGGGTTCCGGCCCTTCACACTGTCCGCCTTCACCCACAGTGCCAGCGTTACGTTCGTCAGATTCATCATATCAGGCTCGTTTACGGTGAGCCACGTCTGCCCATCGAAGCGCCCCGCCTGCCCCTGAGGTCCCGGCTCCAGTGTCAGCTTCCCCGTTACCGCTGCTGTAAAGCCATGTCCCGTCGCATCGGGCACACCCGTAGCCTTGACCTCTTCAAACGCCCAGTGCGCCAGCGGACCCGGATCGGTCAGCAGCTTCTGTCGTCGCTCCTCCGCCGCCCGCGCCATTTGCACCTCGTCGCGCACCGGCTCAACCACGTTCAGATACTTGTTATCTCGCAGATACACCCCCGACGCCGCTCGCCGCAGGAACACACCCACCTGCGAATCGGCAACCTGGTTGCCCTCTACCACCACCTCCTGCACCACCGGCTCTTTGTATGCCGGGCTGTACGGGTCGGTGCCGCCGATAGCGATGTGCGCGTTGTTGCGCAGGCGGTTGTGGCGCACGATGGCCCCATAGGTCAGCGGGTCGGCAAGCTTGGGGTCCTTGGGTAGCGCAAACACGCCGAGGCGCGCCTCTCCCGACAGCAGGTAGTTGTCATGCCCGGCGCTGTACGCATTGCCCTCGGTGATCTCGTTGCCGAGCCACTGGATGTACCAGCTTGGCTGTATGCCGTGATAGTTCATGCCGAAGTTGTGGTATCCGGCGCTGCGGGCAGTGGTGTTGCCCGCCATGATGTGCTCCAGCGCCGAACCATACAACTGCACCGAGATTCCGACATCACTGAAGGAGTTGTCCACAATCAACCACTGCCGCAGCAGCCACACCACCGTGATCCGCGAAGTCTCGTCCGGCGCGATGTCCCACGGCCGGTCCACTTCTATCTTGTTGCCCTCATACCCGACCGCCCGCCGCCACTGGCCGCGGCCCTTGCCGTCGAGGATGAAGACACCGGCGCCTATGGCACGCTTGTCGGTTACCTTGAGCTCCTCCGGCACGGTCAGAGTCGTTCTGGCGGCCTCGGCGACCGGTCCGTAGTAGACGCCACCGGACGCGTCCGAGGTAATCGACTCGCGGTCGCCGCCGTGCTCCATCGCAAAGCTGTTGCGGGCGATATAGACGTGTGAGATGTTGCCGTAGCCAATCCCGCCTGCGGCGCCCCAGCTCATCAGGTCGTTGCCGACATACTGGTTGTCGGCCAGGATCACACCCTCGCCGCCGAAGATTCCGCTGCCGCCCCAGCGTCCCGCGCCGATGATGTTGCGCTCGACCAGCGCCCCCTGCGGCTGGTGCAGAGCATAGACGCAGCTCGCCGAGTACAGGTCGCAGTCGGTGATCTGTATGTTGCGCCCACCCACATTGAACAGCCAGTACCCGCCGCCGAACCCTACCTTCATCCCCTCCCGCCAGCGCTTGTCTACCTCATCCGGCGTCATGTGCCCGCGAAACACATTCGCCCGCACCCGCACCTTGCGCAGGAACACATCCCCGGCTTCCGGCCCGGTCCTGTCGCCGGCGATGAAGGTCCGGTAGTTGCTGCAATACAGCGTCAGGTCCTGCAATCCGAAGCTGTTGGTGCCCTTGATCATCACCGGTGGGGGCTCGGGCATGTCGGGCCATAGGATGTTGACCAGGTCCTGCCCCTCGCCCCGAAGCACTGTGAAGCGTGGGATCGTCAGCCCGGCGCTCAAGCGGTACCGCCCGCGCGGGAAGTGCACGACGCCCCCGCCATTGGTCTCTGCCGCTGTCAGCGCCTCCTGCACCGCCGCGGTGTCATCCACCACGCCATCGCCTATCGCGCCCAGCTTCTTCACGTCGAAGACCTGCTGTGGCCACGCCGCAGCCTTCCGCACCGTCACTCGCACCGGCTCGCTCCACCCGGTCGCGCCGCCATAGCCGCCGTGCACCAGGACCTTGTACTCCCCCGCTGGCAGGTCCTGCGGCAGCGCCGCCTTGAGTGCATAGGCATCCCCCGCCGCCGCCAGCGTCACCTCACGTGGCCCCTGGAGCATAACCGTCCGCTCCGGCCCGCCCTTGCTGCCGAGGTTCTTCCCCATGATACGCAGCCAGCCCCCGGGGGTTGCCTCAAGGCCCACGTCCCCCTGCACCCACCAGACCACGGGCCGGTTGAGCAGCCCGGTCACGGCCCCGTCCGCAGCAGTGATCCGGTACGCCAGCAACCCCGGCTTGAGCCCCGCCGGCACGATGAACTTCAGCGCGTTGTCCCGCGGCTGCAGCACCTCCACGGCCTGCCCACCGCCGCTCCATCCCAGCGGTCCCGTCACGGGCTTCCCTGCCGCCCCCTCTGCCAGGCGCTTGATCTCCACCTTGGGTGCCGCTCCAAATCCCCCTCCGCACACCAGGGCCGTCTCGCCCGGAGCAATCGGGTCGCTCGCCCAGAACACCACCGGAGTCGCCCTCACACTCGCGACAGCCGTCACCAACACCGCTACGATCAGAAGCGCTCGAAGCATGCTATGCCTCCCGCTGAGATCACCTGTTGCGCCTCAATTCGCCGCCATCCCCCCGCTTCCTCTTCAAACCAGAACCCAAAACGCCCGGACCAAAGGCCCGGGCGTCTCGACATATCTCCGGGGGAACGGTAGGAGCGCTCCCCTGAGCGCGACCGCTCCCCTGAGCGCGACCGCTCCCCTGAGCGCGACCGCTCCCCTGAGCGCGACCGCTCCCCTGAGCGCGACCGCTCCCCTGAGCGCGACCGCTCCCCTGAGCGC
>JBDKRC010000300.1:0-16974 GCA_039683575.1 Armatimonadia bacterium
TGAAGGGGCGCGAAACGGGCTGTAGAGGGCTTCTGGAGCCAAAATCCGGCAAAAAAGCAGATTCCGAAAGTCAAAGCTGAACTTCAACGCACGAGAAGGGCCGGTTGTTCAGCGGCTACATCATCGCAATTCTGGCCGCCATTCTTTTCCCTGTGTTCGCCAAGGCCCGGGAGAAGGCCCGCCAGAGCTCCTGTCTAAGCAACGTGAAGCAGATTGCCACAGCGATCCTGTCTTATTCTCAGGACTATGACGAGCGGATGCCGCTTTGCGTAGGGTGGCTCGCCCCGTCAGTGGTCCTGGCCGGTCCCGAGTGGCCAAATTACTGGTGGCAGCAGGTGGAGCCGTACATGAAGAACCTGCAGATCCTGGCTTGCCCGAGTTCAAGCGTGAAGTCAGTGAACTCCGGCGCTGGGCCCGCCGATACCCGCTATACGATCAACTATGGCTACAACATCAAGGCCTCCGGGGCCGCCCTCGGTACCTGCCAGTATCCTTCCGAGACCGGACTGAATCTGGACAGCAACAACAACTACTGGCGGCTCTTTGGCCCCACCCCCACGGGCACGGAGAATGTATACGCATGGAGCCAGACGATCCACAACGATGGCTTCAACGTGAACTTCGTTGACGGCCACGCCAAGTGGCTCAACGGCGCGCCGTTCTCCGCAGCCGCCCAGAGCACGATCCCTGGCACTCTGCGCAGCGCGTGGTAGGGGCTTCTCAGGGCTGACGAAACTGCATATACGAACGCCAAGAGCGCCTGCGAGAGCGGGCGCTTTTGGCGTTTGCGCGGATGCCCTGCTGAAACGGAGGAAATAGTACACAGGCATTTACGTAACCACGTTATGCACACTTGACCAGAGGCCCGCGAGGGTGTAGAATATTCACAACCTCGCTGTAAAGGGTTTCCCGAATGCGGATCGTTGAAAATGGCGTAAAGATCGAGGCCACGGCTGGCTTCGCTGACGAAGTCGCGCGTGACAGCGGCCAGGATATTGAGGCCTGTTACCAGTGCGGCAAGTGCACGGCCGGCTGCCCGATGGCGCAGGCCATGGACATGAAGCCGAACCAGGTCATCCGCGCCGTGCAACTGGGGCTCAAAGAGACGGCTCTGGAGGCTTCGGCGGTCTGGTACTGCGCGGGCTGCGAGACGTGCGCGAGCCGGTGCCCGCGTGACATTGACATGTCCCGGGTGATGAAGAGCCTGGCGCACCGGTGCCTCCGCGAAGGCCGCAAGCCCAAGGACCCGGCAGTGGCGGCTTTCCATCGCAGTTTCATGGAATCCATGGCGCGCTGGGGCCGGGGACACGAGATTGAGATCGTGAGCCTGACTAAGATGCGCAGTCCCAGCCAGCGGTTCAAGGACATCGCGCTGGGCGGGGCGCTGTTCGGTCGCGGCAAGCTCTCCATTCTCCCCCATTGGGTGCGCGAAGGTAAGCAGGTGCGGGAGATCATCACCAAGGACAACGAGCAGGACGAGCAGGCTAATGAGTAACGGGATACAGGTCTCATATTATCCGGGCTGCTCGCTGGGCGCGACCGGCAAGGACTATGCCGAGTCGATCGCGACCATGTGCCGCCTGTTGGATGTCGAGCTCATCGAGTTGAAGGGCTGGACGTGCTGCGGGGCGAGTTCGGCGGGCGTGATGCTGACCCATGAGGGAGCGACAGCGCTACCGGCGCTGACCCTCAAACTCGCAGCCCAGACGCCGGAACGGCCGCTGTTTGCGCCGTGCGCGGCGTGCTACAACCGGCTGAAGGTCGCCCTGCGGGACCTCAAGCGCGAGCCGGAACTGGCGGAGAAGCTGGGCATCGGGCCGGCGGAGCTGGGGCTGAAGGTCGTCAATACGGTTGAGCTGCTGCGGGACGTGGTGGGGCTGGAGGCGCTCAGCGAGAAGGTCAAGCAGCCGCTGGCGGGAGTCAAACTGGCGGCATACTATGGCTGCCTGCTGCTCCGCCCGGCGGATATGGATACTTTTGATGATCCCGAACAGCCGACTTCGATGGAAGCGGTGTTTGAGGCGCTCGGAGCGGACCCGGTGGAGTGGTATGGCAAGATGGACTGCTGCAGCGCGGGCTTGGCCGCGACGATGCAGGAGGTCGCCCAGAACCTGGTGACGCGCATCATCAACATGGCCAAGTCAGCCGGTGCGGACGGGATTGTGACTGCGTGCCAGCTTTGCAGCATGAACCTCGAGAGCCGGCAAGGGGACCTGTCGCCGGCGAACAAGCCGCTGCCGGTGCTGTACCTGAGCGATGTAGTGGGTCTGGCGCTGGGGGCGACGGTGGGCGAGTTAGGGATGGGCCGGCACCTGGTGGACGTGCGTCCGGTGCTGGCGGCGCGGGAGACGGCTGCGGCGGAGCACTGAGAACTGCCATGACAACACGCGAGATGCTGCAGGAGAAGCGGGAAGAGATCCTCGCCCTGGCGGCCAAGCACAAGGCGAAGCACGTGCGCGTGTTCGGGTCGGTGGTGCGCGGGGAGGACGGGCCGGAGAGCGATGTCGACTTTCTGGTTGATTTTGAGGATGAGGCCAGCCTGTTCGACCAGATCGGGCTAATACAGGATCTAGAAGACCTCCTGGGGCGCAAGGTTGACGTGGTGGAGGATGGCTATGTGCATTGGGTGATTCAGGATAGGGTGCGGCAGGAGGCGCGAGCTCTGTGACAGAGGATCGGCTCTACCTCGCCCATATTCTCGAGGCCATCCAATACATCAGGGACGATGCCGCGGCGGGGCACGAGGCCTTCATGGCCGACCGACGGCTCCGGCAACTGATTTTCCACAACCTCCAGATCATCGGTGAAGCGACCAAACAGGTCAGTGCTGAGGCCAAGGCGCACGCCCCGCACGTCCCATGGCGTCAGATAGCCGGGCTTCGTGACGCTCTGGTCCACAACTACGACGGCATAAACCCCGATCGCATCTGGGATATTGCAGAAAATGAGATTCCGCGACTGGAAAGCGCGGTGAAGGCTCTGCTTGCCATAGTTGAGGCAGGCGCCGAGGGTCCACTTCCAGAACATCCTGACGAACGCGATACTTAGCTGAGGAAAACATGCCACGAACCGGTGTTTTCATCTGCCACTGTGGCAGTAACATAGCAAAGACTGTTGACGTAGCCGGAGTTGCCGAGGCTGTGCGCTCCATGCCTGGTGTCGTCCACTCGGAAGACTACCAGTACATGTGCTCGTCGCCCGGCCAGGAGCGCGTGCGGGAGGCTATCCGCAAGTACAAGCTCGATAGCGTGGTCGTCGCTTCCTGCTCCCCGCGCCTGCATGAGCCGACTTTCCGCCGCTGTGTGGCCGAGGAGGGCCTCAACCCCTACCTGATGGAGATGGCCAACATCCGCGAGCACTGCTCGTGGGTGCACAAGGATATGGCGGTCGCCACGCCCAAGGCCCTTGATCTCGTCAAGGCTGCCATCGTCAAGGTGCAGCGCAATGTGCCGCTGCACAGCACTGAGCTTCCCATCACCCGCCGCGCGCTGGTCATCGGTGGCGGTATTGCCGGCATTCAGGCGGCGCTGGACATTGCTGATGCCGGGCATGAGGTCATTCTGGTCGAGAAGACCCCGTCCGTGGGCGGGCGGATGTCGCAGTTCGACAAGACCTTCCCCACCCTCGACTGCTCCGCGTGTATCCTCACCCCCAAGATGGTTGAGATCGCGCAGCATCCGAATATCAAGCTCATGACCTGGTCGGAGGTTGAGAAGGTCGAGGGCTTCGTAGGCAACTTCGAGGTCACGATCCGCCAGAAGGCGCGCTACGTGGACCTGGACGCCTGCATCGGCTGCGGGATGTGCATGGAGAAGTGCCCGGCCCGCAAGATCCCGAGCGAGTTCCAGGCCGAACTGGGCAACCGCACCGCCATCTACACGCCGTTCCCGCAGGCTGTGCCGAACGTGCCTGTGATTGACAAAGAGAATTGCATCATGCTGACCAAGGGCAAGTGCGGCGCGTGCGCCAAGGTCTGCCCGAAGCAGTGCATCAACTACGAAGACGAAGACAAGCTCGTGGTGGAGAAGGTTGGGGCCATCGTCGTCGCGACGGGCTTCGATGTCGAGCCGGGCAAGCTGTATGGCGAGTACCTGTACGGCAAGCACCCCGACATCGTTACCAGCCTGCAGTTCGAGCGTCTGATCAATGTGGCGGGGCCGACCGAGGGGCATCTGGAACGGCCGTCGGACGGCAAGGAGCCGAAGACCATCGTCTTCATCCAGTGCGCCGGCTCGCGTGACGAGGCGCGGGGCGTGCCGTATTGCAGCAAGGTCTGCTGCATGTACACGGCCAAGCACGCGCTTTTGCTCAAGGAGAAGTACCCGGACACCCAGGTGTACATCTTTTATATCGACATCCGCGCTACTGGCAAGGGCTACGAGGAATTCATTGAGCGCGCGCAGCAGGAATTCCGCGCCGAGTATGTGCGCGGGCGTGTGTCACGGATCTATCCGGAGAATGACCACCTCGTCGTCGCGGGCGTAGATAGCCTGCTGGGCAAGCAGGTCGAGGTGGATGCAGACCTGGTAGTGCTGGCGACGCCGGTCCTGGCGCGGCAGGAAGCCCGTGACGTCGCCCGGATGCTTAACATCTCCACGGACGCTCACGGCTTCTTCACCGAGGCGCATCCGAAGCTGCGTCCGGCGGAGACGCTGACGGCAGGGGTCTACCTGGCAGGGGCGTGCCTCTTCCCGCGAGACATCCCGGACTCCGTGGCTTCCGGCGGGGCCGCCGCCGCAAAGGTCGCCGGCATGTTCGCCCGCGAGACGCTCGAGTCTTCGCCGATTGTGTCCGCAGTGGATGAGAAGAGCTGCGTGGGCTGTCTGAACTGCCTGCGGGTCTGCCCCTTCAAGGCCATCGAGGAGAAGGTCCTCGAGAATCCGAAGACCGGCGAGAAGCGCGTGGTAGCGACAGTCAACGAGGGCGTGTGCGAGGGCTGCGGCACCTGCGCGGCAGCGTGTCCGTCCGGCAGCATCAGCCTCAAGGGCTTTACGGACGACCAGATATTGGCCGAGTTGGACATTCTCTGCGCGGGATAGCTAGCTGATTCTGTAGGGCGGGGCTCCGTACCCCGCCGAACCTTTTTGTGCGATCACCCGAGTGGCGGGGTACGAACTGCGATGAAGACATCGCCAAGCCCCGCCCTACAGCCTACGAGACAACCAATGGCAACTGAAACCATAGAAGAACAAGCCACCACCGAAGAAGAGCAATGGGAGCCGCGGATTATCGGCATCCTGTGCTACTGGTGCAGCTACGCCGGGGCTGATCTGGCCGGGTCGTCGCGTCTGAACTACCCCGCCAACATCCGGATCGTCCGCATTCCCTGCTCGGGGCGGGCCGACCCGCTGTTTGTGCTGCGCGCGTTTGAGCGCGGCGCTGACGGCGTGCTGGTGGCTGGCTGCCATCCGGGCGACTGCCACTACGCCGAGGGCAACTACTATGCCCGCCGGCGCATGTCGCTGCTCAAGCGCCTCGTCAAGTACGCTGGCATCCCCGAGGAGCGCTTCAAGGCGCTATGGGTGTCGGCTTCTGAGGGCAAGGAGTTTGCGCACGTCATCAATGAGATGGTGGAGGAGATCCGGCCGCTCGGACCCTTCCGCCCAGAACTCGCCGCGCGCTTCAAGGCCATGCCGCCCGTGAAAGACATGCCCGGTGAGGAATGTCCGGAGCACGCTGACGAAGCAGAAGCGGTATAACAATGAACGAGAAGACCAAGCAGGTACAGGATAAGGCGCGCGAGCTACTCGCAAGTGGCGAGGTCGAGCAGGTTATCGGCTTCCGCCGTGGCACCGAGGCTTACCGCTCCACGCCGGTGTTTATCACCTCAGCCGAGGACGCCAACAAGCTCATCGCCGACTGCACTTGCACACAGAACCTCGCCAACTACGTCCGCAAGCTGCCCGGGAAGGCCGCAGTGGTCGTCAAGGGCTGCGACGCGCGAGCGCTGGCGGTACTCATTTCGGAAAACCAGATCAAGCGTGACGACCTCGTGATCATTGGCGTGCCCTGCGAGGGGCTCGTGGATATCGAGAAGCTGCGGGCCGCCGAGGGCGTGCGTATGGCGGACGTGACAGAGCTTGAGCTCGATGGCGAGATGCTGGTCGTACGGATGGGCGAGAAAGAGCTGCGTCTGCCGGCCGGCGAGATGCTCCGTGACGAATGCCTCGGCTGCCTCTCCCCCACTCCGGTGCTCTACGACGTGCTCGTCGGCGAGGAGATCGAGCCGCGCGACGAGGCTAAGTTCTGTGAACTCATGAACCGCATCGAGGCCATGAGCGAGGAGGAGCGGGCGCAGTACTTCCAGGACAATTTCTCCAAGTGCCTCCGCTGCTTCGCCTGCGTGCGCGGCTGCCCGATGTGCTATTGCACCACCTGTTTCGCCATCCAGGACAAGCCGCAGTATCTGCCGCGCATCGTGGGCCTGGACGAGAACCGCATGTTCCACCTGGGCCGCGCGATGCATCTGGCGGGGCGCTGCGTGGGCTGCGGTGCCTGTGACCGCGCTTGCCCGGTGAACATCCCGCTGCGGGCGCTGAATACCAAGCTGGCGTGCGAAACGAAGGACCTGTTCGCAGTGGTGGCCGGGCTAGACATGGAAAAGCAGCCGCCTCTGACGGAGTTCCTGCCGGGGGATACTGAAGAGGCGATGGATACCCACTAACCATGCATCCTGACGCTGAGCGGCTGTTTGCTCTCGATGAGGCGCTGCGCCACGAGGCGGACGAGGTGCTGGCGGTCTCGGGCATCGGGAGCATTCTTGGCGAGCTTGGCTACCACGCCGTCGGCAGCTACGCCATGCGGACGATGGTTTGGCGGGACCTGGATTTTGAGCTGGAAGCCGAGCCGGACTGGGACGTCTTTTGGAGCACTTGCTCGCGCTTTGCGGCCACAGGCTGGTGTATTCGGCTGCAGTGTACCAACGTCTATCGGGAGAACTGGGCTGACGCGGGGCTGTATTGTGGAATGCGAGTGGCTGCGCCCGACTGCGGCAAACCCACCCCCAACGGCGACGCTGAGGTCTGGAAGTTCGATGTATGGACGGCGCGGGCGGCGGAGTTCGAGGAGCAGGCGGGAGAGCGGCGGCGGCTCTGGCAGAGCCTGCTGACGGATGAGGCCCGCAGCTACATATTGGCAATTAAGCAAGCCATCTGGCAGGATCCCAATTACGGCAAAACTCTGATATCGGTTCATGTCTATGAGGCCGTGATGGAGCAGGGAATCCGTGACTTGGATAGCTTTTACAAGTGGTGGCGGGAGACTTACGGGCCAGGCAGTGAAGTGTTCAGATAGAGGGTATCACCGATTATGACCTATAAGCTCGCCCGAGAGAAACTCGGCGAATGGCTGCTGAAGATATCCGAAGGCAAGCGCCTGATCGCGCCGACGCGGGACGATCAGGGACGGCTTGCGTTTGACCAGGTGACTGACCCCGCGCAGATCGTTAATGCGCCGGGGATCGTGCCTGAGGGCCTCAAGCGCTGGTTCTACCCGCCGTCGGAGGAGATGTTCCGCTACACCGGCGCGGGGCCGAGGGTGCGCGTGTACGAGCGGCCGGAGGATGAACTGGAGCAGGTGCTTTTCGGCGCGCGTCCCTGCGACGCGGCCGCGCTTGACTACAGCGTACGCTTCTGGGAATGCGACGAGGGCGATCCGTACTACGCCAACAAGCGCGCGAAGACGCTCGTCGTGGCGCTGAACTGTGAGACAGCCGAGGCGGAGTGCTTCTGCGAGTCTATCTCCTGCGCGCTGACCAACCCGCGCGGGATGGACCTGCTCGTGACCCCGCTGAGCGACAAAGAGTATCTTGTCGAAAGCCTCAGCGAGAAGGGTGAAGCGGTCCTGGAGGCCACGAAGGACCTGATGGATGCTGCCGAAGCTGAGGCCGTCGAGGCGCGGCAGGCGTTGGCAGAGAAGGTCGTCCAGCAGCAGAAGCGGCAGATCCCGGCCGAGGGCATCACTGAAGCCATCCAGGGCGTCTTCAAGGACGAGGCCTTCTGGCGCAAGCATACCGCGGCCTGCATCGGCTGCGGGGTCTGCACGTTCCTCTGCCCCACTTGCACCTGTTTTGATGTGATGGATGACGCAGTCGGCGGCACGGGTTTCCGGTATCGCTGCTGGGACACCTGCCAGTTCCGGCAGTTCTGCGAGGAAGCCAGCGGCCATGACCGCCGCGCCCAGCAGTGGCAGCGCCAGCGCCAGCGCGTGGCGCACAAGCTGTGGTACTCGGTGGACCGGTTCCAGGAACTCACCTGCGTGGGCTGCGGGCGCTGCATCAGGCAGTGCCCGGTGAATATTGATATTTGCGAGATTGCCTCTGACGCGGCGGCGGCCAGCAAACCCGAGGAGGTTCAGCAGTCATGAACCGCTCATACGCAGTGATTGTAGAGAAGGACGAGACTGATTACTACTTCGCGTACTGTCCTGCTTTGAAAGGCTGCTGCTCTCAGGGCAAGACAGAGGAAGAAGCGCTGGCTAACATCCAGGAAGCCATTGATCTGTGGCTTGAGGCGCAAGCTGCGCGAGCGAAGAAGACCCTCAAACCCAATCAAAGCCTCCACAGCGTCTCGTTTGCATGAAGCTGCCACGAGGGTTGTCCGGTGACGAAGCCGTGCGTGCCTTCAGGAAGACTGGTTGGCAGGTTTTTCGAATGACCGGCAGTCACATTGTCTTGGAGAAAGAGGGCGAGGAGTTCAACCTTTCGATCCCTCGCCATGATGAACTCGGACATGGGCTGCTGCGGCACCAGATACGTCTGGCAGGCTTGAGCGTCGAGCAGTTTGTCCAATTGCTCAGGAAGAACAAGAGATGACCCACACTCCGAAGAACCCGTATCTCCCCCACCTCGCAACCCTCCAACTGGTCCGCGACGAGGGCCCCGGTCTGATGACCTTTGAGGCGGCCTTCCAGGACCCCTGCATCGCCGAGACTTTCACCTACATGCCGGGCCAATTCATCGAATGCTCGATCTTTGGCTACGGCGAGGCGCCCTTTGGCATCGCCAGCGCCGCCGCTCCCAACCGCCCCGTGCGGTTTTCGGTGCAGAGGATGGGCAAGCTCTCCGGAGCGCTCCATGGCCTGTCTGAGGGCGATACCATCGGCCTGCGCGGGCCTTTCGGCAACGGCTTCCCAATGCTCGACCACAAGGGCAAGGACCTCGTGATCGTCGCCGGTGGCATCGGCCTTCCGCCCCTGCGGTCGGTTGTGGAGTACGTTTTGGAGCATCGTGCCGACTACGGCAAGATGCAGGTCATCTATGGCGCCCGCAATCCTGGCATGCTCACCTACAAGGACAAGCTGGAAGAGTGGGCCGGGCGGGATGACATGGAGCTTTGCCTGACGGTGGACAAGGGTGACGAGACTTGGACCGGGCATGAGGGCTTCGTGCCCTCCTATGTCGAGGAACTGGCGCCGTCGCCGAACAACGCCGTCCTCTATACCGTTGGACCGCCGATCATGATCCACTTTGTGCTGCTGTCGCTGGCCAAGCTCGGCTGGCCGCCGGAACAGGTTTTTGCCAGCCTCGAAGCCAAGATGAAGTGCGGCTTCGGCAAGTGCGGGCGCTGCAACGTCGGCCCCAAGTTCGTCTGCCAGGATGGGCCGGTATTCAGCCAGGCTGAGCTGCAGAAGCTGGCGGAGTAGACCACGTGGCCGCACCTGATCGTCTGTTCGTGTCCGACCTCGACGGCACGCTGCTTGACCCCAACGCGCGGCTTTCTGACTACACTCGCACGGAACTGCATCGCCTGCTCGAGGCCGGACTGCCTTTCACCATCGCCAGCGCGCGCAGCATCGTATCCATCAAGGCGATCCTCGCCGGGCTGCCCCTGACGCTGCCAGTTATTGAGTTCAACGGCGCCTACATTACGGACCTCGCCACCGGACATCACCAGTTCTGCCGCTCGATAGGCTCTGAGGTTGTCTCCAGCATCCTCGAACGAGCCACAAGCCACAACGTTCCCCCCTTCATATCAGCCTCCACAGAAGATGATGATCGGTTATACTACCACCGTACCACCAACGGCGGCATGGAGTGGTATATGGACGAGCGGGTGACCCTGCAGGATGCACGGCTCCGGCAGGTCAATGACCTTGCTTGCTGCCTGGATGACGAGGTCGTGTGCATGACGCTGATCGGCACGCGGGAGCAGCTTCTGCCCCTGCGGGAGTGGATGGCGGAGGCATTTGGGCAGCAGATAGCGCTTAACTTCTATGAGAACGCGTACAGCCCGCCGTGGCACTGGCTGACGGTGCACGACTGCCGCGCCACCAAGGACAGGGCCCTGCGGGTACTCGCGGAAGACTATGGCGTGCCACTGAGCGAGGTTACGGTCTTCGGTGACGCCGGTAATGACCTGTCGATGTTCGAAGTCGCCGGCACGCGAGTGGCCGTGGCGAATGCCGATCCGGAGCTACGGTCACTCGCGGACGTCATCATCGGGCCGCATCACGAAGACAGTGTGGTCAAGTATCTCGCTTCACTGCACCCCTGAACCATCATGCGCAAACACCCGGCGGTATTCCTGGATCGTGACGGTGTCATCAACGAAGATGATGACAACTACATCAAGTCGTGGGCCGAGTACCGCTTCTTCCCCGGCGCGTTGGAAGCGCTGCGACGGCTGCACGAAGCAGGGCTCGAGGTGTATCTGGTCACCAACCAGGCGGGCGTCGGCAAGGGCGTATTCCCCTACCGCAACCTGCAAGACATCCTGCTGCGGCTGCGTCTGACCGCCAGAGAGCATGGTGGGCTGATCCACGGCATCGCGTACTGCTGCCACCGCAAGGATGAATGCTGCCCGTGCCGCAAGCCGCAGCCGGGCATGCTGCGCAAACTGGCCGCCAAATATGGCCTGGACCTGGAGCGCTCGGTCCTGGTGGGCGATAGCTGCACCGACATTCAGGCCGCCCAGGCCGTGGGCTGCACCACGATCTTCCTGCACACGCGAGGGGCCGAGCGGATTGCGGAGCATCTCGCGCAGTGCGATCCCCCGCCCGACTATCAAGCTGACAGCCTTGCCGAGGCTGTGAACATTGTTATTCCGCTGCTGCAAGAGCAGCTCGCCAAGAGGTAGACAGATGGCTTTCTATGCAGGCGTTGCCAAGCATGTAATCACACCGTACGTCGGGATCGGCATGGAGGGTAATGCGCGCGAGGAGGGCAGCCGCGGCGTTCATGACGACCTGTATGCCCGCGCGATAGTGCTGCGCAACGAGTCAGGCCAGGAGTGCGCCATCGTGGCGCTTGACCTGTGCATGCTGCCGGGTTGGGTCGCCGCCCGGGTGCGAGAGCTGATCTGCGCGCAGAGCCCGCTGCAAGCCGAGCAGGTGCTGGTCGCCGGCACGCACACGCACGCCGGACCAGTCACCATCGGCATCTTCGGCGAAGAGCCCGACCGCGTCTACCTGTCTGAAGTCGCTGCCACGGCGGCCGGAGCGGTACTCGATGCGTATCGCAACACGGTGCCGGCGGTAGTTGGCTTCGCCCGTGGCTGCGCCGAGGAGCCCGTCAACAACCGGCGCCTGCGCACGGCAGACGGCGTACTGCACATGAACTGGGAGGGGCTGGACCCGCAGGACGTGGCTGAGGTTCTCGGCCCGACGGACCCGGAGATCGCGATCATGCGCGTGGACACGGTTGAGGGCAAGCCGCTGGCGACGCTCATCAACTACGCGCTGCACCCGGCCATCCTCGCCGGCGATAACTGGCTGATCTCGGCAGACTGGCCCGGCTATGCCATCGGCGTGATAGAGAAGCTGCGCGGCGGCATGGGGCTGTTCCTCAACGGCGGCACCGGCAACATCAACCACATCAACTATCTGCGGCCCGAGCAGAAGCGTGGGTTCTACGAGGCGGAGCGTCTCGGCAAGATTGTGGGCTGTGCGGCAATGGAGGGGCTTCTGGTGGCAGAGAAGACGACTGACCAAGTGGCCATACAGTGCGCGCATCGAACCGTCACCGTCGAGGGACGTCACGTTAGTGATGAGCAGGTGGCGGAAGCCCGGGCGCTGCTCGCGGCGCACACGGGGCCACTGCTGGAGGCGGCCACTGACGGCGCTCCCGATGCCCTGTTTGCCAGCGAACTGGTGAAGGTGGCCGAGCGCGGGCAGTTCACCCGTGACCTCGAGGTTCAGATGCTGCGCGTCGGCGACGCCGCTTTCTTCACCTTCCCCGGCGAGGTCTTCGTTGAATACCAGTTGCAGCTCAAGCAGCGCAACCCGCTGGCGCACACTTTCTTTGTGGGCTATGCAAATGACTACCAGGGGTACATCCCCACTCCCGAGGCGCTGGAGCAGGGCGGCTATGAAGCCCGGCCCATGAGTTGGAGCCAGTTCGGGCCCGATACGGGGCAGCAGCTTGTTGACGGCGCCCTTGGCTTGCTGCCTGCGGAGTAACCACTTCAGTTAAGCAGTTGGTGTTTGCATGCCGAGAATGATCCGGCCCAGGCGCGCTGTCAGGTGGCACTCTTTCGTGTTCCTGGGCGTCCTGGCGCTAATGACTCTGTGGATGACTCGCTCAGTGCGTCTGGCCGAGATCCCGTCAGGGTCGATGGAGCCGACGCTACAGCCGGGTGACCTGGTGTTGATGAGGATCGACGCCTACCGCCACAGTCTGCCGCAAAGGGGCGACATCGTCATCTTTCGAGACCGGAAGACCGGAGAGTTGCTTGCGAAGCGCGTCATTGGGTTGCCGGGAGAAGAAGTGGGAGTGGCTGGCGACGCGGTCTGGATTGACCACAAGCGCTTGGAGGAGCCCTACACCAAGGGAGCCCAGACGTGGCGAAGCGGCTTTCTGGTGAAGCTTGGGGACGATCAGATCTGGGTGATGGGCGACAACCGCGAGCGTAGCTTTGACAGCCGTGATTTCGGCCCGATCAGCAGCAAGCAACTAGTGGGACGGGGAGCGGGCATCATCTGGCCCGTGAACCGACGTCAGCGGTTTCCGCACGGTACCGACGATACGAAGACCTAGCGGCAGAGCAGGTCAGAAAAGCCGCTGCGCTTCCTCTTTCACCGCCTGCTGCAGCGCGGTGGCGGCGTCGGCACGTCCGCTCAGTGCCAACCACAGCGCTCTCTCCACAATCCCCGAGACCCTTCCCGGTTGCTGCAATGGCAGGCCCTGAGCGCCTTCCAACTGCGCTACAAACGGCGCGGTCGTAGCGTCCTTAGCGGCTTCGGCAATATGCTGACGATAGGTAGGCAGGCCACCCATCAGCCACATGGCCCGCTGTGCTTCGCCCGAGGCCATGAAGCGCGCGAATCGCCCGCAGTTTGCTGCGTTCTGGGTGTTTTTGAACACTACCATTACCTCGCAGGAGACCTGCCCCAGCGGACCCTTGGCCCCCGGCAGCGGGCACATGCCAAACTTGAGGCCGGGCCGCGAGGCACGCAGGTACCGCGCTAATTCCGGCCCCGAGAAGAGCATCCCGACCTTGCCCGCTGCGAATTGCTCCTCAAGCTCCTCTGTAGTCCACGTCAGCCCCTCGGGCTGGGTCAGCCCCGCCTGCTGCAGGCCCAGCCAGTAACCCAGCGCCTTGACCGCTTGCTCCGAGCACAGGTCAAGGTCTCCCCGCTCGTCCACTTTGGGCCCATCGAAGGCCATCAGGAAGCCCCAGAAGGTCTCCATGGCTCCGCCAGGGGCGGCAGGCAGCCCCAGCGGATACAGCGATTTCTCCTCGCTGAGCGCGACAGCGGCCGCCTGGAGCTCTTCCAGCGTCTTCGGCGGCTTGAGCTTGGCGGCTTCAAACAGGTCCTGCCGGTAGTACAGCACGCGGCTCCGAACCAGCCACGGCAGGCCGTACAGCTTGCCGTCCAGGCGGCAGCGGTCGAGAACTGCCGGGGCGATGCCGGCAATGTCACGGGGTTTGAGGTAGTCGTCAAGGGGCAGGAGGGAGTCTGCGAACTGCGACAGCCAGACGTCGGGCATCACGGTCAGGTCAGGCGCGTAGCGGGCGAGACTGCCGCACCAGTAGCGCAGTCGTGCCCTCGCATCTGACCACTTCTCCTGGGTCAGGTTCACGCGCAGGTTGGGGTTGCTATCCTGAAAGCTCCCTAGGAGGTCGACGGTGCCGCTGAGCGTGCGCTCGCCGGGGTTGCGCCAGGCGACCATCTGGAGCACCGTAGGCTGCGGCGTCTGTGCGCGGGCGGTGCTCAGGCAAGCGACTATTGCCAAACAGACGAGGGCCGCTAGATGGCGGCCCTCGAAGTAACTAACCAGTCGGTATCTCGTCATGGACCGCCCTGCTCTACCGCTCGGTCATGCTAATGGAGACCTTGCCGGTAGCCTTGATCTTCTGCGGCACCATCTGCTGCATCCCGTACTGGCCTTCCATGCCGGGCATTCCAGGCATCCCCGGCATTCCGGGGGCGGCCATACCGGGCTCCATCGGCATTCCCGGCATCCCGGGTGCTCCGGGCATGCCAGGCGCCCCGGGGAAGGCTCCCGGCGCAGCGCCCATTCCGGGCATCGCAGCCCCGGGCATCATTCCGGGCGCAGCCATACCGGGCTCCATGGGCATTCCGCCCATCGGCATGCCGTCAGGCCCGACCCCGCCACCCATGCCGCCCATTCCGGGCATCCCACCGGCTGCCAGGGCCGCCAACTGCGAGGAGTCTATCTCGTAGTTATGGGTGATTTCGTCCTCGATCCCAACGAACCGGCCCTCTTCGTAGGCGAAGTAGCTGGTGCGCGTGCCGCTGAAGTCAGTCTTGATCTGTGCCGTAGTGTTCTTCAGACGGATCGTCATCTTCGTTCCGGTCTCTTTGAAGGTGCTGACGATCCGGGCGACCTTGTGACCTTTGTACCACTGGAACCCGTCCAGCTTATTCTGAGCTTTGACTTCCTCGCGCTTGGTTGCCGCCGGGTCCAGCATGAGCCACAGCTTGCCCTGCCAGGTCGCGCCGACTTGCAGGTCCTTGTCCGGCAATTCCATGGTCAACTCGCCCAGTTCCCACTCCGGGTCCTTCTCGCGCTTGGCCTTGATCTGCCCCAGGGGATTGACAACCAGTGTGAACAGGTCGCCGGCGCCCTTGATGTTCGCGGGCTTGTCCTCGCCAAACCTGGTCCAGGCCTCGGTGGGGTTCTGGCGGATGATGGCGGGACCGCCGTTGCTGGACGTCATGGCATGGTCTTTGTAGACTGCCTTCATCGTGCCGTTGAGGTCCTTGACCATCGGCATTAGCGCGGTGATTTCCTTCTTCATATCGACCGTGCGCTTGCCGGTCATCTCGTAGGTGAACTCGGAGCCCCGCTTGTAGTTAAGGCGCAGGCGGACATTGTAGGGCGCGTCGCTGCCGCTGAGGGAGTTATTTACGGTAATGGTAACGGAAGTGGTGCCGAGGGGCTGTCCAGCGGGCGTACAGGCTGCAGCGGTGATGGTGTAGGTCCCATCGGGGTAGAGGGCCTTGCCGCCGGAACGGGCGAGGGTGTCCCACGTGAAGACATAGGGCTTGCCGATTGCGGCAATGAACTCATTCTTCTGCGAGGGGCCTTCGAGCTTGTACGCGATCCACCCGCTGTCGGGGTCGGGCTTGACGCCCTGGACCTTGACCACCCCACGTACGGTCTGGTTGCTGGTGGGCGCGGTTATGCTAACCTGGGCGAAGGCGGAGGCGGAGAACGCCAGAAGTGCAAGAGCAACTAACCAGGGGTGTCGCGTCATCTCTGCAACCCCTTTCATGTGCTGCGATGAGAATGGCCGTGCCTGCCAGTGTAGCACCACCAGCACGGCGTTGCTACACTTAGCAGAAATATATACCTAGAAACGCTTGAGCGGCTAGCGCGGTTCCGATTGCGCCGGTGCCTATCCCAGCCGCTCCGCCAGAAGCTTCTGCAGCGGCGCCGCCAGGATCTCCAGAGTATCCTCAAGACACTGCGGCACCACCCGGGTATCGCCCAGGCTCGTCATGAAATTGGTGTCGCCTGTCCACCGCGGCACGATATGCAGGTGGATATGGTCAGCGATGCCGGCTCCAGCCGGCTTGCCGATATTCAGTCCGATGTTCGCGCCCTCGCAGTGGAACTCCTGCTGGAGAACCACCAGGCAGAGCTGCGCGATGGTCATCATCTCGGTAACAGTCTCGCAGGGCAGGGAGGGGAAATCACTCTGATGCTCGTAGGGCACGACCATCATGTGACCGGTGTTGTAGGGGTAGGCGTTGAGGATCACGAAATTGTGACGGGCCCGGGCGAGGATGCCGTGGTGATGGTCATTGTCCTCCCGGCACCTGTTGCAGAAGACGCAGCCGGGCTGGTGATCGGCCGATGACACGTAACTCATGCGCCAGGGCGCCCAGAGGTGGTTCAAAACCCAAACTCCTGAGGCCCGGATGGCGCCGCGGGTGACCAACCTCCGGGCCGGAAGACTGCTAAGAGTCTTACGACGACGCTAGCCAGAAAGACGATAGTACACGATTGCGTACAGTACGCAGGAGCTGATCCAGACGATCGCCGAGTACTTGGTGATCCGGTCGAGCATCTCTTCGCGGCTGCCCTTGCGGAAGCGGCCGGCATCGCCCGCGCCACCCATGGCGGCCGAGAAGCTCTCGGCTTTGCTGGTCTGCATAGCCACTGCGGCGACCAGAGCAATGCCGCTGATGACAGCGATGATCATGAGGATAGCCTGAAGAACCTGCATATACGCCTCCGGAGACAGCGGCCCAAGCCCGCCGGAACCATGTCAGAAACATGATGTCTATTGACTATATTGGTCGCACCGCCAACGCGCGACGCGCAGGTTTTGATTGTACATGATGCCTGCGGCACCGTCAAGCTCAGGTGTGTCGCTGCCAAGTAGTAATGTCCCTCTTGTGCAAAGTAGAAATGTCCCTTCGGCGAACTGAAGGGTATGAAGTTACTGATGAGCCACAAGGAACGCAACTACAGCAAGGTGCTCGAACAACTGCAGCAGGGGCAACTGACACGGGCACAGGCTGCCGAGTTGATGGGCTGTAGTGAACGCCACGTCAGCCGCC
>JBDKRC010000301.1:0-11373 GCA_039683575.1 Armatimonadia bacterium
CAACTGAAGGGGCGCGAAACGGGCTGTAGAGGGCTTCTGGAGCCAAAATCCGGCAAAAAAGCAGATTCCGAAAGTCAAAGCTGAACTTCAACGCACGAGAAGGGCCGGTTGTTCAGCGGCTACATCAACGCAATCCTCGCAGCAATTCTGTTTCCGGACTTCGCCAAGGCCCGCGAGAAGGCGCGCCAGTCGAGTTGTTTGAGCAACCTCAAGCAGATGGGCATCGCTGCGCTCGCGTACGCTCAGGACTATGACGAGATGTACATGTACGGCTTCTATCCTGGTGACTGTATGTGGGGGCACAACCATCCTGGGGCCGAGGGCGTTGGCGTCGCCTATGGCTGGCCGACCTTTCTCAACCCCTATGTGAAAAACAGTCAGATCTTCGTCTGCCCGAGCGCTCAGGTCACGCCATGCGCAGCGGCCAATGTCCGGTCAGGCATCACGAACGCCTATGGCATCAACTACGACGGCGTCTGCGGCAAGGCCATGGGTAGCATGGACAAGCCCGCCGAGAGGATGATCTTCCAGGACATGCAGAACTGGTTCGTCATCTCCGGGGCCGACCAGCAGGCCACCTGCTTCTCAAGCATGGGTACGGGCCTGACCCGCCACAACGACGGCGCTAACGTCGCTTTCTGCGACGGCCATGCCAAGTGGCTTTCGGGCAGCACCATCAAGGGCAATGTGCCGACCACTGGCTGGAGCGAGTTCCTGGGCCTCACGATCGTTCCGTAACGGCCAGCCACACTGTTTCGCAAACAAAGACGCCCCGGAAGCCTCCGGGGCGTCTTTGCCTTGTCTCGCTACGCTACGCGCTCAGCCTGTTGTGACAGGTTGCGGCGTCATGGGTGCCACCCGAGCCTCGTGCCAGAGCCTCACAACCCGCGGGTAGAGCGACAGCGAATAGAGCCCCGCCAGCCCTACCACCAGATACACAATCCGCGCGGCCAGGGTGCCAGTACCGAGAATGGCCGAGACCAGATTGAAGTTGAACGCTCCGACCAGGCCCCAGTTGAGGGCACCGATGATCACCAGCGTCAGTACAATCGCGTTCAGGGTCCGCATTGCTCTCACCTCCAGACCCATTGCTATACTAGCTGACCAAAGGCCGCAGCGCATTGTTCACGCGTCAGAGTGGTCCCCGCGGCCACTTTTCATGCCTTCCACAGCAGGCTGAGGGACTGTGCGCGTCCAATATTCCCCCATGACCTCACGGATTGAAGCCAACCGCCGCTTTCTGACCGATCTCTTCTCCGGGCCCTTCCCCGGCCACGGGCTGATCATGGACCCCGTATGGCCCGCACGGCCGTGGCTGGAGGATTGCGCCATCTCGCCACTGCCGGTCGCCGATTGGGTCCCATGGGCGCTGCAGCGCTATGAGGCCATGCTGGCCTACCATGAGGCGCTGGAGGACGATTCCGTGCCCTACGCGGGCCTGACGACGGGGACGGAGGTGTTTGCGGCGGCGTTTGGGTGCGACTGGCACCTGTTCGAGGGTAGCAACCCCGCCGCCATGCCGCTGGTGACCACCCCCGCCGAGGCCGACGCGCTGGAAGTCCCGGCGTTGACCGTGCGGCCGCTGGAGCGGCTGTTCGAGTGGGGCCAACTGCTCCGCGAACGCCTCGGGCCCGAGGTGCCGATTGGCATCCCCGACATCCAGAGCCCGTTCGACATCGCGGCCCTGATCTGGAAGAAGGATGCCTTCTACCTGGCGATGTACGAGGCCCCGGAGAGCGTCATGCGGCTCGTGGAGAAGTGCACGAGCCTGCTCAAGAGCTTCCTGCAGGAGTTCGTCCGCCAGTTTCCGGAGTGCAACCTGATCCACTGCCCCAACTGCTGGGCCCCGCCGGCGCTGGGCTGCTCGCTGTCCGAGGACGAGGCGGGGTGCCTGAGCCCGGGGATGTTCGAGGACTTCTGCCTGCCGTCGCTATTGGACCTGAGTGAGACGTTCGGCGGGCTGTTCATGCACTGTTGTGCGACAGCGGACTACCAGTATGAGAACTTCAAGAAGATCCCGCGGCTGCGGGGGCTGAACCGGGTTTTCCAGGCACCAGGGCCGGGACCGGCCATAGAGGCGTTTGAGGGGCAGACAGTGCTGGTGCAGGCGTGGATGGACGAGGCGACCATCAAGGCGATGGTAAAGCAGGCGCGGCCGGAGAGCCGATTCCTGTTCAACGTGCCGGGGCAGCCGCTGGAGGAGGCTAAGGGGACGCTGGAGAGGTTGCGGCGGGTGGTGGGGCGGTAGTCCAAGGAGAATGCGCCTCTTTTGCCGAATCTGGTGATGCATCTGGGCGGTCTGGCGGCTCAAAGAGGCGGCTTAGTTGCACGTACGAGCTTACCCAATGCTATGATTTGGGCCCGAAATGGCTCATCACATGAAGAGGGATTCCCATGATAATTGACGCTCATCACCACCTCCCTGCGGAGGACCCTGAGGGGTATGTTGCCAAGCTTCGGGCCGAGGCTGGCCGGCTTGGGATTGATCGGGTAGTTATTTGCAGCGCCGGACCGCCGGAGTGGGCTTCTAATGAGAAAGTCGCCGAGATGCAGCATGCTAATCCGGACCTGCTGATCGGGCTCGGGTACCTGCAACTGGGGGCCGTGACCGTTAAGGATGTGGACCGCGTCTATGACCTGGGGCTCAAGGGGCTCAAGTTCATCTGGCCCCTGAAGAACTATGATGATGATGAGTTCTTGCCCATCTACGACCGGGCCTGCGCGCTGGGGCTGCCGGCCTTGTTCCATCTGGGGATTGTGGCGCGAGAGCCGGGCCAGCATTTGAAGGATGTGTCCATGGCCCGGATGCGGCCCGTGTTCCTGGACCGCATCGCGCGGCGGTTGCCGGAGTTCAACATCATCGGGGCGCACTATGGCAACCCGTGGTATGAAGAGGCCGCGGAGTTGGCGCGGATGCACCCGAACGTGTATTTTGACCTGACCGGCTCGACGCTGAAGAAGAAGCGGCCGGAGTATTTTGAGGAGCTGCTGTGGTGGGGGCGGAACGAGCAGTATGGCCGGATGGGTAACAACCACCCGTACCAGAAGCTGCTGTTCGGGACGGACGTGGACGTTGAGATGATGGAAGATGTGCACGGGGATTATATGGAGGTGCTGGATCACCTGCAAATGGAGGAGGGGTTCCGGTCGCTGGTGATGGGTGGGACGGCGGCGCGGATATTTGGGGTCGAGGAGTAGCGGAAACAGAGGGGAGAGCTTGTCAGGATAGACAGGATGAAGGCCTGATTAACAGGATATAAGGATTCAAGGATATGAGGACGGGAGGCGTTTGATGGAGCAGATTCGTGTTGGGATGGTGGGGGCGGGGTTTGCGGCGGATTTTCATGTTGAGGCGTTCCGGCAGGTCAAGGGTGTGGACTGCCCGGTCGTGGCGGTGACTTCGGCGCGGGCGGAGAGCCGGGAGGCTTTTGCGCGCAAGCATCATATTGACGGTGTGTACGCCTCGGTTGAGGAGATGCTGGAGAAGGCCGAGGTGGATGTGCTCGATGTGTGCGTGCCGACCAATATGCATGCCCCGGTGTCGCTTTTGGCGGCGCAGGCGGGCAAGCATGTGATTGTGGAGAAGCCCTTCACGGGGTATACGAAGGAGCTTTGGGACGGCGAGGGCGGGGAGTGGGATGGGGACGTGCCGCTGATCGGCAAGTTCGTGGACCGGCGGGTGATGCTGGACTCGGTGGTGGCGCAGTGCGATGAGGTTGAGAAGGCCCTGGGCGACGCCGGGAGCAAGTTCTGCTATGCCGAGAACTGGGTCTATGCGCCGGCAGTGCAGAAGGCGCGGCGGCTGATCGAGGCGGGGAAGGGAACGGTGCTGCGGCTTCTGGCCGAAGAGAGCCACTCGGGCAGCCATGCCTCATACGCGAAGTACTGGGCGCTGGCCGGGGGCGGGTCGCTGCTGCGGACGGGGTCGCATCCCATCGGCGGGGTCTGCTATATCAAGCAGGCGGAGGGGCTGGCGAAGTATGGCAAGCCGATCAGGCCCAAGTCAGTCATGGCCGAGACGGCGTTTTTGACGAAGGTGGAGAGCTACCTGGCCGAGCCGAAGCGGCACGTGGGTGGGGTGCTGGCAGACTGTGAGGACTGGGGCGCGGCTTACATCACCTTCGAGGATGGCACGGTGGCGGATGTCTGCTCTTCGGACGTGGTGCTGGGCGGGGTGTATAACCACATGCAGATCTTCCTGTCCAACGGGCGGATCAAGTGCAACATGAACCCGATTGACGCCGTGATGGCGTACGGGCCGGCTGATGACAGCTTCGGCGAGGAGTACCTGGCCGAGAAGATCAGCACCCGTCAGGGCTGGAACTATGCCTCGCCGGACGAGCACTGGGCGAGCGGGTATCACCAGGAGATTCAGGACTTCATGGGGGCGATAGCGGAGGGGCGGGAGCCGCTGAGCGGGTGGACGCTGGCGCGGGATGTGACGGCGGTGATCTTCGCGGCGTACGTATCGGCTTGGGAGGGGCGGCGGGTGGAGGTGCCGTGAGGCGAGGAACGGCGAGACTTAACAGGATGTACAGGATAGAGGCAAGGATGGGAAGGATAAGTGGGAGAGAGGGGCGGTGAGGAGCGAGAAACGGAATGCCAACCAGGGCTTGTCATTCTGAGCGAAGCGAAGAATCCCCCGGTAGCGAGGGGATCCTTCGTCGCATACGGCGCTTCTCAGGATGACACGGTTTGTCGTTGATGATTAGTGAGACAAAGAGAGGGAGAGGCTTTGGAGGCCTCTCCCTTTTGTCTTTCCTATCCTCAGCGACAGACGGGATGCCAACCAGGGCTTGTCATTCTGAGCGAAGCGAAGAATCCCCCGGTAGCGGGGGGATCCTTCGTCGCATACGGCGCTTCTCAGGATGACACGGTTTGTCGTTGATGATCAGTGATGCAAAGAGAGGGAGAGGCTTTGGAGGCCTCTCCCTCTGTGGTTCTGATGAGTTGCACGACGACAGGCGCGGTCTGGTGACCGCTCCTACAGGCGGCGTTGCTGGGGAGCCTAGTCCGGGTCGCGGTTGGTTACCTGCTTCAGAAGGCCGAGGAGCTCTTCGCCAATGCGGTCGCGTTCTTCGGTGCCGCAGCCTTCCCAGCGGACTACGAGTTGCGGGCGGGTCTGGCTGGCGCGGAAGAGCGCCCACCCGTTTTCCATCTCCACTCTGGCCCCGTCGGTCTCGTTGATCTCGTACTTCCCCCGGTAGTGTGACTTGGCCGCTTCGACGTAGCCTGTGATTTGCTCGGGCGGAGTGCCGTCGGGCCAGGTGTAGCGGACTTCGGGCGACGGAATCCACTTGTCCTTGAGCGGCTGGACGAGGTCGTGGAGCGTCTGATCGGTGCGGGAGAGGCTGCAGATTAGCCGGCCGGCGCCGAAGGTGGCGTCGTCGAACTTGATGTACGGGTCCTTGAAGTAGCAGTGGCCGGTGGTCTCAAAGCCGACGGCTGCGGAGGTTTCGGCCATGCGCTTGAGGATGAACGGGTAGCCGCAGGCGGCCATCTCGAGCTTGCCGCCGCGTTCTTCTACGAATTCGATGATGGCGCGCGAGCAGCGGACTTCGCTGACGGCAGTGGCAGCGCCCTTGCGCAGGATGTCGGCGCAGATCGGGACCATGTAGAGGTCGGGCATGAGGAAGTGGCCGAGGTGGTCAATGACGGCGATGCGATCGCCGTCGGCGTCAATGGCCACGCCGAGATCGGCGCCGGTGTCGGTCACACGGTCGGCCAGGACGCTGATGTGCTCGGGGACCAGGGGGTCGGGAGAGCGGTGCGGAAAGTGGCCGTTGGGCTCCGGGAAGAGCGTCTCAACCTCGCAGCCGAGGTCGCGCAGGAGCCTGGGAGCCGTGAGGGTGCCGCAGCCGTTGCCGACGTCGACGACAACCTTCATGGGACGGGAGAGCTCGAGGCGGCCGAGGGCGGTCTCGAAGTACTCGGGCCAGACGTCGCGGCGCTCATAGGTGCCTGTGCCCGACATGAAGCTGCCCTGACGGGCCTCGTGCTCAAGCTCGAGTAGCTGGTTGCCATAGAAGGGGCCATCGCCCCAGCGGAGCTTCATACCGTTGTACTGGGGCGGGTTGTGGGAGGCGGTTATGCCGATGCCGCCCTGGGCGGCCCACTGGCCGATGGCGAAGTACACGACGGGCGTGGGACACTCGCCGATGTCTATGACATCGCAGCCGGTGGCGCGCAGGGCTTCCATGGCAACGGCGGCGAATTCCTGGGAGGTGACGCGCAGGTCACGGCCGATGACCAGCGTGGGCCGCTCGTAGTGCTTGCGAAAGCGGGTGCCGAAAGCGGTGGCGATGAGGCGGATGCTGTCGGGGGTGAGTTGATCGCCGACGGTGCCGCGGATGTCGTACGCGTGGAAGATATTTGCGTCCAGATGGGGCTGCATGGGGCGCCTCCTCATTCAGGCCAGGTCTATTGGCGAGGATAGGTCAGCCAGAGCAGAGCGAAGGATCTCCGGTGGCGGGGGGATGCTTCACTTCGTTCAGCATGACAAGATCAGAACATCCATTTCGCGAGCGACAGGATGCCCTGTTTCCAGGGCACACGATGCGAGACGCCGGACTTGTTGGCGAACTGCTCGCGGTGCTCCAGATACCATTGGTAGTTGCGGATCAGGGCTTGTTCGTTGGAGAACTGGGGCGCGAAGCCGAGCTTCTGCTGCGCCTTTTCTATGGAGACGAAAGACTCCTTATCAATGGTTTCGTAAATCCACTGATAGAGCGGAGAGAGCTTGAGTTTTTCGAGCAGGCGCAGGATTGCGACGGCGGGGCCGGCAGGAAGGCTCTTGATGCGCTTGCCGTGGCCGGCGTAGTCGAGTACGGCCTGAAAGTCGTCCCGTAGTCCGCGATATTTGGCGGCGCCGATATTGTAGGTGTCGTTGACGATGTCGTCAGGAAGGGTCAGGCAGAGGAAGATGGCCTGGCAGAGGTCTTCGACGTCCAGAAGTTGGTAGAGGTTCTTGCCCTGGCCCAGCATCGGGAAGCCGTGTCCCTCGTAGGCCCACTCGTAGAGCATGGCGAAGACGCCCAGGCGCTCCGGGCCGACGAAGGACTTGGGGCGGATGATAGGGATAATGAGGCCCTGCTCGCGCAGCTTGAGAGCCTCCTGTTCGGCCAACACCTTGGCCTCACCATATGGGCCGACGCCGATCTGCTTGTCATCCTCATACAGCGGGTGGTGATCCGGCACGCCATAGACGGCTGTGGAGGAGATGTGGACCACGCGCTTGATCCCCGCGGCGACCGCGGCTTCGAGAACATTGCGGGTGCCGATGACATCGGTGGTGTAGATGTCCTCGGGCTTGTACAGAGGCAGGGCGGCGGCGGCGTGAACAACGAGGTCTACACCGGCCAGGGCGGCGTCGAGGGCCGCCCGGTCACGGATGTCGCCGGTCACGAGCCGCAGGCGCGGGTCGTTGCGCTCGGGGTAGTCGAAGTCGGCGAGATCGAACGAGACGGCGTGATAGCCGCGTTGCAGCAGGTAGCGAATGAGGTTGATGCCCAGAAAACCGGCACCGCCGGTGATCAGGACGGTCTGCGCCGCTTGGGTTGTCGTGTCGGATGTGGTAGACGGCGATTGAGTCAAGGGACGGGGTACCTCGCGCAGGATTGGCAGAAGTGGGAGGGGCCTGAAGGCCTGAAGCCTACTATAGCCCAAAGCTGTCGGGGCGGAAAGGCCCCTCCCAGCAATCCCTAAGGTTGCATGCAGGATGCTCTGAGACGGGTTGGGGCGGTAGCTACTCGATGGTCTCCTCGAAGACCTGCTTGAGCATCTTGCCGGCTAGCTTGACCGCCTCGGACTTGTCTTCCATGGCGTTCAGGCGGGCGCTGAAGGGCTCGGGGGTGACCGGGCCGTCGTAGCCGATGTCGCGCAGGACCTGCAGGAAGCCGGTGAGGTTGATCACGCCGGTTTCGCCAGGAAGGGCGCGGACGCTGTCTACCTGGTCATCGAGCGCGATGTCCGGCGGGGCGTCGTTGATGTGGACGTAGACGACGTTTTCGTTGGTGAGCTTCTTGAGCTGGGCGAGGGTGCCGCCGGAGGTGTACCAGTGCCAGGCGTCAAGCAGGAGACCGGCGTTCTGGCCGAGGCATGAGCAGAGCTCAAGCATCTGCTCCATGGTATGGATGAATTCGAACTTCTTGCCAGCGCGGAGGGTCTTGGGCCCGAGGAACTCGAGACCCATGCGGACGCCGTAGGCGCCCATGACCTCGGCGACGGGGCCCAGGCGGTTGCGATGGAAGGCGCAGTTCTCGTCCCAGTCCCGCTCGTCATTCCAGGAAGGCACCCAGGTGGCAGCGCGGGTGGCGCCGATCTGGGAGGCGGCCTCGCAGTACTTGGTGAGGTTGAGTAGATCGGTGCTCCAATCTTCCTCGCTGCCCATCCAGCGCACCGGGAAGCCGATGCTGCCCATCTTCAGGCCGTTGTCGGCGAAGAGGGCCTTCACGTAATCG
This sequence comes from Armatimonadia bacterium, assembly GCA_039683575.1. Lineage (GTDB taxonomy): Bacteria > Armatimonadota > Zipacnadia > Zipacnadales > UBA11051 > JAJFUB01. The sequence continues at coordinate 8,460 of JBDKRC010000301.1, forward strand.
GCTCCGTGCTGGTCGATGAGGGGGATGACCTCACCGATGGGGACATCTATGCCCTCGAACTCGCCGAGCTTGGCGTAAGCGATGGCCTGGTCAAAGCTTGCCGGAACGCCGATGGCGCCACAGCTGAGGTTGCGGAACATTCCTGATCCTCCAATTGTAGGTGGGTTCGTCTCGAACCCACTTTGAAACGGTGTCGGTGCGGGATGCACCGACCTACGCGACCTGACAGATTCGGGACGAACCCGCCTACGCGGTATTCTCCGTTGTCCGAGCAATGACCTACTGTGGTATCACGTGATAATCCTGACTGGTGCAGCCTTTGGGCGGCTGCGTGCGCTGGTGCCACTTGGCGTGACCGTCGAAGAAGGAGACGTTGACGCCGTCATTGTGGCGGGCGTCGGCCCAGAGGGCCATGCCGACCATCTTGCCGTCGAAGAAGCAGGTGGTCTCCGAGGGCAGGGGCAGGTCAGCGAGAGAGCGGATGGCGCCCGCAGGCATGCCTGGAACCATGTAGGCAAACGCGGCACGATTCCAGACGTAGCTGTAGTGCCCAAGGCCGGTGAAGCTGGTGAAATTGACCGATCCGGTGGGGTCTGAGGGGCAGAAGATGAGCTGGTGGCTCTTCATGTAGGGCTGGATCAGCTCTACCGTGGTCCAGAAAAGGCTCCAGTCGGGGAGTCCGCCGATGGCGACGGGCAGAGTCTCATCATAGTCTTGCACGTACTGGAGGGTCGCCATAGCCGCCTGCTTTACGTTGGAGAGACAGCTTGACTGGCGGGCCTTCTCGCGGGCTTTGGCAAAGACCGGGAAGAGGATGGCGGCGAGTATCGCGATGATTGCAATCACCACGAGTAACTCGATAAGCGTGAAGCCGGCTCGGGGCCGGCGGGCAATTGTCATCTTCATCTTAACCATGGGTCTTGCTGACGCAGAAGGCAGGGTTCAGGGTTCAGGATTCAGGGCCCAGAAACGGCGAACGGCGACGGCTGCGGGCAGGGATGCCCGCGCACCTACGGCGAACGGCGAACGGCAAACGGCGCACGGCAGACGGCTCAGAGATTGACAACGCGGTAGTCGCGGGCGGCTTCGCGTAGTCTTAGCACAACCTCGGAGATGCGGAAACAGTCCTCGGCAGGGGCCTCGCAGGGCTCCTCGCCCCGTACCGAGCGGACGAAGTTGACGAACTGCTTGCCGGGTTCGGGGAGCGGGAGAACCTGGGGCGGCTGGTCGTGGGTGAGTAGGGTGACCTCGCCGGTGGCGTAGAGGAACTCTATGACGCCCTTGTTGCCGGCGATGCGGAGGCGGTCGTCGCCGTGCGTGGGGGCGGCGGCGGGGCGGCAGTAGTCGAGGCGGGCACCAGCCGAGGCGCCATTGTCGAGCTGCAGGGCGAGGGCGGCGTTGTCTTCGAGGTCGCCGATCTCTGGATGGCCGGTATTGGCGCAGAAGGCGGCGCCGCGGATGAAGTCATGGCCGCTGCACCAGCGGATGAGGTCCAGGGCGTGGATGCCGATGAAGGGGATGATGCCGGAGAAAGTCTGGCGGGAGCACTGCCAGGCGGGGCGAGTGCCGAGGCGATAGGACTTTTGCATGGCAGCCTGACAGACTTCGCCGATGAGGCCGTCGGCGACGACCTGGCGGATCAGGCGGTACTGGGGCTCGAAGCGCATGGTAAGGAGCATGGTGAGGTGGATGTGGTGCTCCTCCACAGCCTGCCGGACGGCGTAGAGCTCATCCAGCCGGAGGGCGAGGGGCTTTTCGGTGATCACATGGATGCCACGGGCGGCACAGGCGCGGACGATGCCGCCGCGAAGGTTGTCGGTACCAGCCTCGCAGACGAGGTCGAGGGGCTCGCGGTCGAGCATCTCACGCCAGTCAGCGTACGTCTTGGTGTCGGCATCGGCGCTGGGCCAGGAGGGGACGGCCGCGAGAGCGTCGGGATTGTCATCCCAGACGGCCGCGAGACGGCAGCCCGCTTCTTTGAGCTCATTAAGGACGGTGCCCTGGTGGCCCTTGAGGCCAATCATGCCGACGTTCATGGTGAGATCTCCGATGGAGAGGGTATGACGGGGCAATTCGACGCCAGGGTGGGGAGGGCCTGCAAAGGGAGGGGAGTCGAGCGAAGACGGCGAACTTTTCTACAGTCGCGTTGTCTACGCGGCATTATCTTGTGAGGTCGCTGATACATGAATTCAAAAGAAGAGGTCGTACGCCTGCTATGGACGCTTGCAGGTGCTGTAGTGGGGGTTGTGGTCGGGTTTGGGCTGATGACGTACCTGCTGCCGCTGATGAAGCTGCCGCCGCTGGGTGAGGCGATGGCGGTGATCGCGTTCTGCGGTGGCGGGCTGATCGGCGGCGGGTTCGTGACGCTGACGGTACTTAACAAGCGGCAGAAGGTGGCGCGGAAGAAGTATTTTGACGAAAAGAAGAAAAAGAAGAAGCGAAAGTAGCATGTCGCGGCACTCCTTGAGCCTGTGTTGTTGGGTTGCGCTGCTGATCCTGCCGGGCATCGCGCCTGCGCAGGAGGCAGCGGGACTACCAGCGCGGCTGCAGGGGGCAGTGACGGGCTATGAGAAGCTGGTGACGGAGCTTGATCTGAACCGGTTGCCGGGGGACCGGCCTGATTACCCGCTCGTTACTGAGAACCTGGGGAGGCTGGGCGAGCGGCTGGAAGCACTGAGCCGTCAGGGGATGCGGCTGGGGGAGATGAACGAGGCTGAGAAGGTGGGGCTGGAGGCCGCAGTGGGGCTGTTTGAGGCGGATCTGGGGCAGCTTCGGCAGCAGTCACTGGGGCTGCGGGTGTGGTCATTTTGGAGCCAGCATGGCTACAAGAAGCCGGAGTGGGGACTCGCGATCGGCGAGACGGCGGAGGCAGGGAATGAGCTGAAGCTTGCGGCGAAGGCAGGGGAGCGGGTGG